>JACQUA010000058.1 GCA_016210565.1 Chloroflexota bacterium | reverse complement strand
TTCCCACATTACCGGAATGCCTCTCTTCTGCACCGCCTCCGACAGGTACTTGAAAAATGCTGCTCCGCCGCGGTATTTGCCGGAAGGCTTAGGAAAGATAAAACTGCAACTCTCGGACCCCGGCAGTTCAGGAAAGTCAGACTCGAAGACCCTCCCATCGACGATTGTTGTTCCAGGTTCTTGCCTCGCCCTCATCAAGGGGCTTAAGCTTTCCTCCCCCCCCACCGGAACGCCGATCTTTTGAATCCAATCAACATTGCTCACCAGATATTCAGCCAGGACTGAAAAAACTTCCTTCCGCTCGGCATCGACAGTCTCGTTGGAAATCCTGGCGAGCGCTTCGAGATATTGAATTGTCCTTTTCGCGTCTGTGGGCCACAGCCACCCCCCACCACCAGCCATGCGTGTATTGGGGGTATGCCTTGTTTCTGTTGGGGAATCGCCGGGCTGCTTCTCCAGAATGAGCACCTTTGCCCCGGCATCATGAGCAGCAATTGCGGCAACTGCACCGGCGCCACCGTAACCCACAACAACTACTTCAGCTTCTTCCGTCCACCCGGTTTGCCTGTTCATAGCCATGCTTCTCCTTGTCTCGGTATATGGGTCACGCGCGCGGCGAGTTCCCCGCGTCCACTATGATGGTGGCAATAAAGCGATTTTCCAAGAGCTCGTGTTACAGATATCCAGTCCTGCCTGCGGGATGGCTTTCGTTCTGACACTGCGTCCCTCTGTCTATGTTACTTTGGGGTCTTATCCCATCTTATCCTTCTCGGAGGTGTGGGCCGGCTTTTAGGACAACATACGCTACCCTGGGGCCGCATGTCTATGACGTTGGTCAATCAGACATGCCCCCCAAACCCTCAATGTTCTCAGTTTGTTTGTTCGTGTTGTGGCCTTGTCCCGGCCCGAAATGCATCAGATATCTTCTTATATCTGTTTCTCCCACATGTGTTCGACAGACATCTCTCTGAACCAGTTCTCAGTCGGTGCATTGGTACCAGTTCGGATTTGGTTTGCCTTCTGATTGACCAACGTCATAGACATGCGGCCCCAGGGTGTCGTATGTTGTCCCAAGAGCCAGTCCAGTTTAGTAGTGGGACAAGATGGAAAAAGACACCGAAGTCACATAAAATAGAGGGAGTGTCAGCATGAAACGCATTCCACGAGGTAGTACACGATGGAATTTCGAGCGGAAGCGGCAAAGCTGGTACTGGTAACAGAAGAGAAATCATCATTGACGCAGGCGGGCAGGACCTACCCCTTTCGCGAAATAGTGACCTGAAGTCACGCTGTTAGAAAGCAGCCGGGACCAAGAGCAGGTATAAGCCGGATAGCGCAGAGGACCTGAGAACTTAACTGAACGTGCCAACACGTTGCTCATTAGAAAGATCAGGCCAGAGAAGAAAGGATCTTGGAAGTTAGTTAAATGGATCAAGCCAGAGAGACGGTCAGCATTTACGCGGTCGGGGATGTATGCGTTAACCGTGAACATCCGGAATCAATATTTACTCACACGGCGTCTGCAATCGGTGAAGCTGACATATCGTTTTGCCAGCTCGAAGCAGTCTATGCCGAAAGAGGCTCTCCTCAGGTCCACAGTGTTGGTAGGTTGAGCGCTAAACCAAAAAACCCAAGCAATATTGCCGGTTTGAAGTTTGCCGGTTTTGACATTGTCTCACTTGCAGGGAATCACTGTCTGGATTTCGGATACGACGCCTTTTTCGACACCATCGACAATCTAAAAGGAAATGGGTTTACGGTCATAGGGGTTGGAAAGGACCTGGCTGAGGCGCGACAGCCGGCGATTATCGAAAAGAAAGGAACTCGAATAGCTTTCCTGGCCTATAATTCGTTGGTTCCCGAGGGATTTCAAGCGGGTGTTGATAAGCCGGGTTGCGCCCCCGTGAGAGCATCAACTCTATATGAGGCTATCGAATATCAGCCCGGAACACCATGCAGGATTCTTACATTCGCCAATCGTGAAGACCTGGAGGCCGTGCTGGGCGACATAAAGAAAGCCAGAGGCTCGGCAGACGTAGTGATAGTTTCACTTCACGCCGGTTTGCATCATGTCCCTGCGGTAATACCCATGTACCATAAAGAGGTTTCGCACGCTGCTATTGACGGCGGCGCCGACCTGGTAATAAGTCACCACGCCCACATCCTTAAGGGGATCGAGGTTTATAAGGGTAAGGCGATCTTCTACGGTCTGGGTAACTTTGCCTTCGACCTGCAATCCAGCCCCCGGGTTCGCGAGCTGATGAAGCTCTACGGCGTGCCTGTTGATCCGGATTATGCCACTTATCCATTCCACGTCGATGCAAAGAAGACGATCCTGGCAAAATGCGTCGTTGTCAACAATAAGGTCCAGAGGGTGGCGTTTTTGCCCGTATTTATTAACAAGCTAGGGCAACCCGAGATTCAACGCCGGAGCGATACGCATTTTGATGAGGTACTGGGCTACGTAGAGAAAATATCGAAGGACCAGGGCCTTGATGCCAGATTCTCCGTAGACGGGGACGAAGTTCTTGTTTCAAGCTAGAGCCATAGCCGGCGGGAGGAAAAGGAGGTAACACGGAAATGAATTATTGTTGCTCTGGAGGTTCTTTGTCAACAGCAATGAGGGTTGCATGATAGTCGAAAAGTCAGGAAATTCCGCGGATATTGCCTCGGTTTTTGCCAGCCATGTAGCGGTCGCCCGCTATGAAAATATCCCCAGGGAAACAGTAGAAGCTACTAAGAACAGCATCCTGGATACGCTGGGGGTTATTATGGGGGCTAGCGGGACAATACCCCAGTGTCGGGAGCTGGTTGGACTGGTCAAGGAAGCTGGCGGTAAGCCGGAAAGTACCATATTCGGATTCGGGGGTAAGGTGCCGGCGTGGATGGCCGCTTTTGCCAACGGCGGCATGGGGCATGGACTGGACTATGACGACATACATGCAAAGGTGGCGGTTCACCCCAGTTCTTCGGTTGTCCCGGCGGCTTTCGCCGCCGCCGAACGAATGGGGCAGGTAAACGGCAGGGATTTCCTCACCGCGGTTACCCTGGGCATAGACATGGCATGCCGGTTGGCTCTGGGAATCACCTGGGAGCATGACTGGCACCTCAGCACCGTATTCGGCACGTTTGCCTGCGCTGCCGCTTCGGGCAAGATCATGGGCCTGGGAAAAGATAAGCTGGTTAATGCCTTCGGCATTGCCCTTTGTCAGGGCGCCTGCCCCATGGAGGTAAATTACGGCGTGGGATCAGATTTGCGGGCATCTTATCCCGCGTTCACGGCTAAGGCGGGAGTTCTTTCTGCTTGCATGGCCCAAAGGGGCATTGATGGACCAAAGAATAGTATGGAAGGCCGTGCGGCCTTATATCCTATCTATTTCAAGGGAAAGTACGATCGCAACGCAATCATAGCCGGTCTGGGAAAGCAGTTCGAAGGGGGCAACGTCGTTTTCAAGGTTTGGCCAGCTTGTTCAGCTACACACCCATATATCGAAGCTACCTTAAGAGCTGTAACGAAGAACGATATCCACTCCCAGGACATTGAGCGTATTACCATGTTTATTTATGGAGGGTCTGGCAAGAACCTGTGCGAGCCTCTGGAGGCGCGAAGAAAACCTCCGTCTATCCTGGATGCCAAGTTCAGCCTGCCCTTTACGGTAGCTATCGCTGCCACTAGAAGAAAAGTCGTGATCGCGGACTACTCCTCCGAAGGCCTGAAGGACCAGCAAATCTTAGAAATGGCTCAGAAGGTAGCGCCCAAGTTTGAAAAGGCGGTCAATCAGACAGGAGAAATAAAACGGGGAGATGTGGAGATACAAACCAAAGCAGGGAAGCAATACCGGGAGCAAGTGGAAGTAACGCATGGTCTTCCACGAAACCCGGTTAGTAGAGTGGACCTTGTGGACAAATTCAACGATTGTGTGCGCTATTCCGCAAAGCCCTTGCCCCGGCACAATGCCGGGAAGATTGTGGAATTGATCATGGGACTGGAAGAAGTGGCCGACGTGGGTGAAATCATGCGGCTAATGCCTTCGTGAGCTTCCTGCCACAAGCGTCCGTCAATACCCCAAACAATTGGCCATCCCGACGAGTCGGTACCATGAAGGATGCAAATGGACCGTCATTGCGAGCGAAGCGAAGCAATCCCCTGGTTGGCTGGCCATCTCGGAGATTGCCACGCTTCGCTCGCAATGACATTTTCGGAACAATCTACATGCGTTTCCTGATTAAGAAGAATCTTGAGCAGGGTATGGTCGAAAACGCCGTAACTCGATGTTGGACCGATCCCCAGGGGGCCGGGACAGGCTGCATGCGCCGCGGGAGGCAGAGATGGTTGAGATAGTCGCAGACGGGACCGAGGCAGCCCTGACGGGTATCCGGGTTCTTGACCTGGCGGGACCCATGGGCCAGCCATGTGGCCGCATTCTGGGGGATCTTGGCGCCGATGTCATCAAGGTGGAGCCGCCGGGGGGCGATCCCGCTCGCGGGCTTGGCCCTTTTGCTGGAGACATCGAGGACCCGGAACGAAGCATCTTCTTCCTGCACTTCAATGCGAACAAGCGCTCGCTCGTGCTCGACCTCACCGCTCCCGAAGGCCGAGAGATGTTCCTCAGGTTGGTTCGCACAGCAGACGTAGTCCTGGAGAGCTTTCCCCCCGGCCATCTGGCTGAACTGGGTCTGAGTTACGAAGAGCTGAAGCGAGCGAATCCCGGGATCGTGGTAACATCGATTACCCCATTCGGGCAAACCGGCCCCTACCGGGACTTCAAAGGGACAGACTTCATCGCGGTGGCGATGGGCGGGATGGCTTTTCCCGAAGGTGACCCCGGTAACCCACCCTTCACGCAGCCGCACTACCAGGCCTACCAGCAAGCCGGGCGCCACGCGGTCTTTGCTACCCTTGTCAGTTTGAGGGAGCGCCGGACCAGTGGGCAGGGTCAGCACGTGGATGTATCAGTCCAGGAAGTCGCTGCTCATCACAGCCTTCAATTGGTGGACTATTCCAGCGTTCAGGAAATCACCGAACGCACCGTAGGCATTCTGGGGCGTCGCGGGGTTGCGAACTACTATCCGTGCCGAGATGACAGATGGGTGCTCATCTCCTTCTTTAGACCCCAGCAGCGGGCAGCGCTGGCCGAGTGGATTGACGATCCTGTCGCTTCGGATCTCTTGCGCGATCCCCCCACCAGCCGGGGCCCCAATCCCGTGCTGGTGAACAGGATTGCAGCCTTCGTGGGCCGCTTCGACCGCGAAGAGTTCCTTGCCGAAGCCACCAGGCGACGCCTCCCGGCCAGTGCGATGAACTCAATAGTGGATTTCGTTGAACATCCGCACACAAAGGAACGTCGCTTCCTCATTGAGATCGAGCATCCGGTGGTTGGGAAGTACAGAGCTCCCGGGGCGCCGTCGCGGTTCAACCGGACCCCCTGGCGTGTGACTCGAGCAGCGCCTTTGTTGGGACAGCACACCCGGGAGATACTAGCTGAGATCGGTAGACCTATCGGGCAGCGTCAGGGAGCTGGCCGCGCCGACGGGAAGGCCACATCCGGCCTGATGCCTCTTCAAGGGATTCGGGTATTGGACTTCGGACGCGCCTGGGCCGCTCCTTTCGCGACGCGCTATCTGGCCGATTTCGGGGCAGAGGTCATCAAGGTCGAATCCACCAAGTTCCCGGACCTGAGACAGCTAGCGCGTGAGCCTAACATAAATGATTGGCGGCGCAACAATGGTGGGTTTGATCAGATCAACCGAAACAAGAGGTCCATCACTGTGGACCTCCACGACGAGAGAGGACGTGCACTGGTATCCCGGCTCGTGGGGATGTGCGATGTCGTCGTGGAGAATTACCATCCGGCTGCGCTTCCCGAATGGGGCTTCGGATACGGCGATCTTCGAAAAATCAGGCCGGACATCATCATGGTTAGCTCGCCGGCGTATGGCAGTTCGGGCCCCCTGAGGGACAACTTCGGCATGGGCACCAGCATCACCGCCTTTGCGGGCATGGCTGACCTGTGGGGCGTTCCGGAAGCCCCCCGATACAACCGGTCTAAGAACCCGTTTCCAGATTTCATCGCCGCCTCCGATATCGCTCTCGCCGCCATGGCTGCCCTCCACTATCGGGACCGGACCGGACTCGGGCAGCATGTCGAGGTTGCGCAGGTCGAGTCGACAGCGGCGAGCATGGGTACCGCTTGTCTCGAGTACCTCGTGAACGGCGTGGTGCCCCAACCCCGCGGCAACAGGGACGTGAACGCTGCGCCGCAAGGGATTTACCCCTGCAGGGGAGACGACCGGTGGTGTGCTCTGTCATGCACCGCGGAGGACGAATGGCATTCTCTCTGTCGTGTCATAGGGAATCCCGCCTGGACTGAAACCCCCATCTTCACGACCAGGGAACTCCGCCGGCGTCATCATGACGCCCTGGACGAACATATCGCGTCCTGGACGCGTCAGCACAGTCCTCATCAGGTCATGTATCTTTGCCAGAGAGAAGGTGTGCCCGCCGGGGTCGTGGCGAACGGTGAGGACATGTACCTTGACCCTCACATGCGCCAGCGCGGCTACATCATCGGAATGGAACATCCGGCCCCGGGTTGGCTCGAACAACTGGGCGTTACCGTCCGCCTATCCCGCACCCCGGGGATGCTGCGAAGCCCTGCTCCCGGCATCGGCAGCGACAATGAGTACGTGTTTGGCGCCCTCCTGGGCATGGGTGAGGAGGAATGGATCAAGCTGATTGCCGAGGGCGTGCTTGTCTAGTCCCCGGCCTGGAGATGGCCTGATGGGGATGCACCTTCCTCCCTTCGCCAGAGGCCCCAAGGAGGCCAAGAATGGGTAAATCGCTGGACTATGACGTCATTGTGGTGGGTGCCGGCAGTGCGGCGCTAGCTGCTGCCATTTCCGCACGCAATGAAAGAGCCAGCGTCGTCGTTCTTGAGAAAAGTCCCCGGGACTCAATGGGCGGGAATTGCCGTTTCACTGACGGAGGCCTCAGGTTCTGGCATAGAGGTCGTGCGGAGATTGTTGAGTTCATGCCGGATATGTCAGAGGAGGAAGCCCAATCTATCATCATCCCGGAGTACGCAGCGGACGACTGGTACAACAAGTTGCTCCAGCTCTCAGAGGAACGCGCGGACCCCAGGTTGGCAGAACTACTGGTCACAGAATCAAATCCGACGGTCAGGTGGTTAAGAGACCAGGGTCTTCAATTCGAGCTGGCGATGGGCACGGCATTTCGCGTGGGAGACCGGTTCACCTGGCGGCCGGACGGCATCCCGATGCACTCCAGGGGTGGTGGGCAGGGTCTTTTGAGCCAGCTTTGCAGCATTGCCGGCCAAAAAGGCATAGAAATACTATACCAGACAAAGGCAGTGAAACTGATACTTGATTCCAAAGCCAAAGTATCAGGCGTCACCATTCTGGGCAAAGAAGGGTTCAGGGATATCAGGAGCAAGGCAGTCGTTCTGGCCTGCGGTGGGTTTGAATCGAATCGGGAATGGCGTGCGAAGTATCTGGGCCCGGGCTGGGATCTGGTCAGACCGAGGGGCACAAAGTACAACACAGGTGACGGCTTGAGGATGGCTCTTGAGACCGGAGCTCAGCCGTCAGGTCACTGGTCGGGATGCCATGCCATTGCCATTGATTATGATTACTCAAGAATACCGGAAGGCGAAGACATCCCTCTCGTCATCAACCGGAGAGACTGCCTCTTGGGCGTACAAGTGAACGTGAACGGCATGAGGTTCATGGATGAGGGGAAGGATCTCAGGAATTATATGTATGCCACCGTAGGGCGACAGATCATTCAGCAGCCCCAGGGGATGGCCTGGCAAATATTCGACGGCAAGGTCACCGGCCGTCTTGATTCGGACTACCGTAATGCTCCCTCCGTCACGGCGAACTCCATAGAAGAACTGGCAGGAAAACTGAGGGCGCCGGCCCTGACCAGGACCATAGACGAGTTCAACGCTGCGGTGCGGGAAGAAACACCGCTGAACTATGATGTCACCGATGGCAGAGGAACAGTCGGGATCACACCGCCCAAGTCTAACTGGGCTCAGAAGATAGACGAGCCGCCGTTTGTGGCGTATGGGGTGGGCTGCGGTCTCACTTTTACCTACGGCGGTCTAAAGATCAATACCGAAGCCCGGGTGCTGAACGGAGAAGGTGAAGTAATACCGGGACTATTCGCAACGGGGGAAATAGTAGGTTTCTGGCACAACATCTATACCGGCGCAGGCGGTATCACGCTGGGGGCGGTGTTCGGGCGCGTCGCCGGGGCCAATGCTGCGGCAGAGTAAGTATTCAGAGAGCTAGTTCACAGCAGTGGTGGGGGACGCCATTCGCGGTTCATTCACCTCGATTCTGACCTATTGTGGACGGCGGAGCTTGCACTCAAGCGTCGCCCCGAACTTTGGAATCCAGGCCGGCTCGAACAGAAGAGACCATCCTGTTTCTGGGGAAGGCTTGAAACAAAGATGGAAAACTACCCTCGCTAGAGCTAAAAAGAGGTCGATCTTCAATCGGCTTCGGCTGAAGGGTGACTCAAGGTCACAATTGCTTGAAAAGTTACCTGCCACAAATATGAAGCGTACCTGATTCGCAATCAGGCGCAGCTGCGGCCCTTCTTTTCCTCCAACGCCTCAGGCATTCCCCGTCCTTAGCGAGGCAGTGGGAGCACTTCTTGTGGCCGAGTTCGGGGGGCCTTCCACAACGGGGGCACCTTCCTTCTTTACGCCAATGCTGCCTTAGTTTTGCCTGCCAGGCCAGTCCCTTCCGTCTCTTGTACAGGGCCTGGTGCATCCGGGCCCACTCCCGGCAGCGGGGGCAGCGGGCGAAACCATCCTCGACCTTTTCTCCGCATCTTACGCACAGCCCCCGGGCCCGGCGCTGCTGGTATCTCTTATATAGCCAGGCGCGGTTGGGGTTAGCCTTTCCATCTTCCCGGAAGCGGCGCAGGTAGGCTTCCTGCCCAGAGGTCAGGGGGTCGCCCCGCTCCAGCTTGCAGGCGATCTTCTTTACTCCTGGGGGGAGAGCTTTCAAGCGGCTCGTGGCGTCCAGCCAGGCGTCCAGGTCCATCGCCCTGGCATCGGAAATAGTGTCGGCCCAGCTTAACTGGGGCTTCCCCTGGTGTTCCACTACCCTGTTGAGACTGGTAAACCTCTGACCTTCCCTTGACTTCCTGCGCCAATAGTCCCGGACCAGGAACTTGGCTGCCAGCATCATGCCCCCCACGGTCAGGGGCTTGGGGCCGTACTTTTCCTTCAGCTCTTTGAGTTCGAGGATGATGTCGCTTTCCATGTCATCCCGGTCCTCGGGCAACACCTTCCACTTGAACTTGCGGGCAATTTCGGCGTAGCTCTTCCACCCGTCGGACAAATTCTGGTGGCAGCCAATCCCGTAGGTGCCATTCGGATACCACCTTGCCTTTTCCCCTACCTTGAGCTCTGACCCGCAATCGGCGCATTTAGCCGGTTTTTCGAGGGTAATTATCATGGGTTGCCTCCCCTGGCAGCTCTTTTAGCCATAAAAAAGCCCCCCAAAAATGGGGGGCTTGGCTCTTCTGCCGTCAGGCTTTTAGAAAAACTTCACCTGCTCACACTTCATGGTCCCCAAGGGACATAAGTTCATGGTCAAGGCGGCGCTGAGCCGCGGCTACCACCTCCGCGTCCGTTATGTCTTCGGTTCCCAGCTCGGCGGCCACCTCTTCCAAGAAGCGCTTATGGGCGCCCATGGTTATCCTGCGTTCTTCAGGCTTTCCGGCCATCTCCATATGGCTGTAGTGCAATTGACGGGTATCTGCTTGGCCTCGAGCTGCCGGCACCGGTCCGCCAGTTCTTCGGCGCTTTTCTTGGCCTCTTCTGAGTAGGCCCAAGGCAGGTTGTAGTGTTCCACCTGGTGCCCTTTCCAGTAGACGTAGCCCTCGTGGTCGTTGGTCAGGTTCTCGATACCGTGGAACCAGGGCTTGACATAGCCCTTCTTGATGGACTGGTAGAGTTCCTGAAAGGCGAGTTTGCCCTCCGGGGTCAGCCAGTCGTTTACCGCACCCTGGACCAAGGACAGGTGCTCTGGCGCTAGGTCATCACCATCATGGGTGCTTTGGATAATCTCGATGGCCATGTCTATCGGCCTCTTGTCGGTCATATTTTCACCCCTTCCGACCGTGCCCACCTGTAAAGTCCTTCGTCATTGAGGACCCAAAGACGGCGTTCTTCATCGTTCAGTTTGAGATTAGGCACTCTCTGGTGGATTTCCCGGTCCAGTTGTTCTCTGTGTTGCTGGATGAACTGGGACATGGTCATGGTTGCCGCCCTTTTCGTGCTCATGTGTGTATGCTCCAGTGGATGCCGTTCCCGGGGCTAAGCTCCACGGCGAAGACCTCCCCGGCCCCGTGGCAGATGATGCCGCCGTTGTAGATGCGCTGGTCGGTGGCATCCTTGCACACGAAGTAGAAAGAGTAGGGACGCTCCGGAGAGACATCGAAGTGGTAGCCCGTCCGGTCGTAGTTCTTGGCTACTCGGTCCAGGTGCGCGAAGCACCCCACCAGGCTCTGAATCGGCGTCGGGTCCTCCGGCCGGTAGCCCAGCTTGTCTCTCTCCTCCGGGGATCTCGGGGAGACTCCCAGGGCAAACAGGAATGTCTTGGCAAAGTGTTTCGGGTCCCGAATGACAATCTTGGGCCCGGTGTAGGGCTTGATCCACTCGCCGTCCGGTCCGTTGAGGATCCGGGCCAGCTCTTCATAGTTCAGGCTTTCCTTGCCGGACTTGGAGCTGTCATCCAGGTTGATCACCTCGACGGCGCCGCCGCCGTGGCACATGGCCAGCAACATCAGGGTTCCGCCGTCGAGCTGCCGGCCCAGCTTCTTCTCCAGGAGCGGGCCCACCTCGGCCAGGCTCATGTTCTTCACTTGCTCCGGTGTGTAAATCGTCTGTTGTACCATCTTGCTCACCCCTTTCCCGGGCCGTATTTAGCCCTCACCGGCGATGCCGTCCGGCGTTAGTCTTGGCCTCGTTTAGACATAAAAAAGCCCCCCTTAGCGGAGGGGCTGGTAGGCTCAAAAAAAAGAGAAGGGACACCCCCCGACAAGTGGTGTCCCTTTCCGGTTCGCTATACTTTGTCCCAGTAGTCGCTTACTGCCGTTTTGCAGAGTTCATCAATGGTTTCGTGTTCAGGTCGTATACCATACCGTGTTAGCTTGCGACGCTGGTTCTTGCTAAGTGGTTTGCTTTTGGCTACGTCCACGAAGAGGCGCACGTTCGTGCTGGCAATCCTGACTTTGGCTACTCTGGTGAAGGTCAGGCCGCTTACCCCTACCCCCTCTAGCTGATAGGGCGGTTGGGACAGCAGGAATTGTTCCCTTGCTATGGGGTCAAAACGCCGCCCCCAGCCCTTGCGGTCGGTGATTTGGTGCATTAGGCGGCGTTCCCGCTTCCATTCAGCTTGCGTCTTGTTCCTATCTTCGGCCTTCCATTCGTCTATCAGGCCAGGGAGATGCACCTTGCGTAGTACGGGCACAGGCACTTTACTGATTACGAAGCCTGTTTCCGAACTTGCGGAAAGCACAGGCTCTTCTATCAGTTCCCGTGTTTCCCTGATTGCGTCTATGCCGTCTATGAAATACTCATAGTGGTGTTCAGGGTCGGGGCAAGGTCTATGCCCGTGGACGCACAAGCCGCCGCATTGGTCAAAGAGCCTTACCAGTTTGGCGCGCCTCGGTGGAGTAGCCCATAGGGGATAGTTCATGGTGCCACTCCGTTCTCTCTGGGGCTTGACAGCGTGGGCGACCCCGTTGGGTTTAGGCGACGCCTACGGCTTCTCGTTCCCGTTCGGGTTCGGGCGTCGCTGCGGTAGGGGCTTTCACGGCTTCGGCGGCTTCCGCCTGTGCCTGTGCCATGAGCACGGCCTGTTCCACATCCTGCACCATCTTCTGGGCGATGGGCTGGCCGGCCTCATAGCACGCCTGCACTTCGCCCTTGTATTGGTCGGGCTTGGCTTTTTGCACCTCACCGGCATAGTTCAGCAGGCTGGCCGTGAAGTTCTCACGGACAATCTTGATTTGCTCGGACAGTTGAGGCACTACCCTGAGAATAGGCCGTCCGTTCTGGCTGAACTTGACCGTGCCGTCTTTGGCTTTGGACAGGCGCAGGGGCGCCCCCAGGGCTTCCTTCGGTATGGCGGTATCGCCCTGCACGTTGGTGGCGGTGAAAAAGGGCAGCCACACAAACTCCAGGTCTATACTCCACACCTTCCGGCTGGCTTTCTTGCCCGTGGGCTGTAGCAGGGCTTTGACGTAGCTGGGCGTTTCAAGGGTATGTTCTGTCATAGTCTTACCTCTTACTTTCGTAGTATGGAGGTCGCCCACACTGTCAAGCCCCAGAGGGTTATAGCTTACGCTTACCTTCGAGCCTTTAGGGAATTGCTTTCGGTGGTTTATCCCTATCCCGTCCGCTTGCTTCGTTTGATTGAATTGCTATCGGCGGATTATTTGTCGGGATAAACCTATTTAAGATCGTGTGCAATCTAACTTTCGGCGTCCTAACGGTGCTATCATGGCCGCTTAAAATGCCCATCACCTTAAGCGTGCCTACGTTAGTTAGCGTGACCGCCATAACCTAGACGCCTTACACTTTCGGTATAGGGCCGCTACACCTATTCATTGTGCGTCAACCCTTGTTCAAGGCCGCTTGCGCTACGTTCAGCTTGACGGTTCGTTCAAGGGCCTTTATAGTACCCGTCCACTTCAAACCCATCCTATCATCCTATAAAGGGCCTTTGCTTGCCTAGCTTCGAAGCTGGCTAATGCTTCGAAGCGTGTTAGATTGTAAAGGTGTTTTAGCTTATTCAGCTTCGTCAATTATTGAACAAAAAGTGCTTTCGTGCATTAAAAAAATGAACCTATATTTTCATCATCGTTTTTTTGGGGGCATTTTCGGGAATACGGCAAACACCTGTTCAGAGAGAAGGCTACCGGGGATTAGGACGCTGGCTACAGGGCTTTTCTGGGGGCTTCAGGGGGTGTTGGGGGGAACAAAAAAGCCTGCGTTTTCACCGAGAAGGCAGCAGGGGGCTGAAGGCTGGCCAGGGGGCGTTTTTCGGGGCTTCAGGGGAGGGTTTTGGTATCTGTGTCGGGAAAGGGGAGATGCTCTGCCAGGGGTTTACTACCGCCAGGGCGGTGGCGTCTTACCCACCAAAGCTGAAACTCACCCGTGGCCGTGGTGACCGTTCCGGGCGATGGCCCTGATGCGGCTCTCGGGCAGGCGCCTGGCCGAAGGACGGAAACCCCAGCGGCGTTTCAGCTTGGGGGAACGCTTCAGTTCATCCTTGATGCAGGCCAGTTCCGCTGGAGTCAGTTCACCAGCCCAGCCTAGATCCAGGAGTTTCTTTGGGTAGAACCCTAAGCCGGCTGAAATCGCCAGCGTAGTTCGGTCCGGATACATGGCTACTTTTGAGAGTAAAGAGTACGCCGGGGATCCGACCAAGCAGCATCACCAGCCCTTTTCCCGGCCGATGTGAGGCGAAAGTACTTCCGGGGCTGGCCGGCGGCGTAGTTGTCCTGAAACTCCGACGGCTCTTCCCGGCCAGTGAATTCCACCCAGCCCAGTTTCTGCAGGTTGGAGAAATAGACCACGAAGGAGTGATACCGGCAGCCGGTGGCCTTGTAGGGCAGGCGGTCGAGATACCTCTGCGTCAGCCTCTCGATATTGTCGGGATCGATGGGGCGTCTTTGCTCTTTGGCCATCTTCTCTTCAGCTCTGGCTGCCCGGTCAAGGGCGGTCTCCCTTCGGAGAGCCTCCTTATACTCGTAGAAGGTCTGCGCCTGAGGAGCGCCGGTTTTGGGGTCTATCCTGGTAGATTCATAGGGGCCGCGGCCCAGCAGGAATTCCCGGATGAACCACCCCAGCCGGAAGGCCCTCAGAAAACCGCCCCGCGCCGGTCTTAGCGGTTTGGTCAAAGAGTATTTCTCCGGCTGACGTTGAATAGGGACAACTTTTTAGACATCGCTTTTCCGCCAGAGCTGCTGGTACCATTCTCTGTGTTCGTCGCCGCTTATCTTTCGGTATCGGGCGGTCGTATCGAAACTGCTGTGCCCCAGGTGTTGTTGCAGCAACCTTAAACCGTCTCCGGAATCGTTGCGTTTTACGGCGAGAACGGCGAAGGCGTCGCGCAATTTGTGGGGACTGACATTGTGGACCTTCCCGGTCTCCGGATTGACCAGTTTGGGCAGACCGGCCCTCTGGGCACAGTCCCGCACTATTTGCCAGGAGCGATGCCGGTTGATGGCAAAGAGAAGCAGCTTGTCTCCCTTTTTTACCGGCCCACCTCTCTCGATATATTCTTTGAGCCTCTGCAGGGTATCAGTATCTACCGGCAGTGTCCTCACCCGCCGGCGTGCCTGTTCCGTGGCCGATGGCTTATCTATCCTAGCGCCACACCGGGGACAGAAGACATGACTTCTACCCAGATTGGTGCCGCATTGAGAACAGTTCAGCTTGAGACGGGACTTGAGATGCAGGATGGTAATGGTGCCTACCTTCAGGTCGACATCCTTCACCTCTAGGCCGAGGGCTTCGCTGATGCGAATTCCCTCGTGAAACAGGAGGGCGATCAGCAGGCCATCCCGGAGACAGGTCGTGGCCTGCTCCAACTGGCGGATGTCGTCAGGTTCCAGATAGGCCTTCACCTGTTGTGCCTCCCTGATGTAGCCTGTGGTTTCGAGCCGTTTGGTGGAATCACGGGGCCCTGGTGAACCTCCTTCCCCTCGCTCGGCGCTTCGCTCTCGTCCATTACCTCCAGGCGCAAGATAAGACCATAGGCTTGGTGCAGACGCACCGCGGCATCGGGAGTGTTCCTGTTTTCCAGGCGGATAGTCAGGTCAGAACCAGCCTTTGGGTGCTTGCTATTTCGCTGAGGCTGTGGCATACTGCTATTGAATATGATGCCCCTGATGCCGTCAAAATGCCTCTCAAGATTGCCAGTTTTCTAGCTAGTTTTCCTTGTTGGTGGCACAAGAGTGGCCACCGTAGTAGCCATGCATAAAAAGGGACAGGCAATTACCAGGGAGGAGAAAGAGCAGGTTATTGCCCTGGCCCAAACCTCCTCGACCCGGAAGGAAATAGCAGCGAAAGTCGGCATCAGCGACCGATCGGTAGCACGCATCTGGGAAAAAGAAGGGATCAGGCGCGATAGCCAGAAACCACCAATATGTGGTAAGAAAGGATTGATACCCCGGACTAGCAGTACGGACATCCCTCTGGATCCGGTGGAGGCGACCCGCAGAAAGGAACACAGCGACTATCTCAGAGGGCAGACCAGATACCTGGCGGCCCACATACGGGTCCCTCCGCCGGGCGACGTTCTCCTGTGGCCCAGGTCAACGGAGCTCAGTTACGCTGTTAACGAAATCACCCTCGGATCGGGCGGCGACAGTCCAAGACGATGTGTCTACGTGTACCTGAAAACGCTTGAAGGGCAAGTTCAAGTCTCTCCTGACATCGAAAGAGGCGAGGACTGGAAGTTCCTCTGGCCGCATCTGACCGCGGAAAAGGACCCGGAAATTGCCAGGGACTATGCCCGATGGCGGGAAGGCTTGGCGCAGTTCTTCACTATCTGCCATCGGGTGCTGGTGGACGTGGTAAGCGAAGCCGATAAGCGTATCGATAAGAAGATGGAGGGGACACCGGGATGGAGAGGAGTGGGGATGGCCCCGGACTGGAAATGCGGCGTTTGGCGGGGGTTCTATGAGGATATCTACTCGACCGTAGTCGGACAACGGGAATGGCGCAAAGATGAGTTCAGTACCTCAGAGCCTGAGGGACAACCCGGACTCGTCGCCCTTCGGCGCTCGGACAGATGGCTGGCTCTCGGTACATCCGCTGAGGTGGATGTTTACAAGGGTGTCTACGACAGCCTTAGAAAGGACGCCGCTGATTGGCGGCAAAGAAAAGAACTGCTGGAAACACACGAACAGCTTAAGGATAAAGGCAAGGTCCTTCTCTCCAAACTCGACGTGATTGAGAAAAGAGGGGATTTCGAGGGTATTTGCGAAATATGCCGCCCGTGGTGCGCCGTGTGATGTTAACACGAGACCGGGACATAAGACTGATACTGCGCCGCTGCGAAAAGCAAGGCTATTTTCCTTTTCCAGATACGCTGGCACGGAGAACAAGTGTTAACACGAAGGGCTCATCAGCGTCGTTTGCATCCCGCACCCCTCTCCCGTCGAGGGAGAGGAAAACTGCCACCATCAACTTAGTCCTCTCCCATCGAGGGAGAGGAGACCTGCGTTCTCCCCGGCGATGCGGCCGAAGACCAGGGCGATGGCCAGGCCGCTGGTCCCGCCGGCGTGATAGCTGCCCTTGTACGTCGTGACTCCTCCCAGCTCGTAGGGCTTGCCGAAGGCCCAGTTGACAATGGAGCCGGCGGCATACAGGCCGGGTATGGGCTCGCGTTCGAGGTCAAGGACCCGGGCCCGGGCGTCTATTTTCAGTCCGCCGATGGGATGGTTGAGACCGGGCAGCACCGGAGAGAAGGCGTAATAAGGGGGTGTGTCGATCTTGAAGGCGTGCTGCGTCTTCGGGATGGCAAGGCTCCCGGCTTTGCCGTCTGTCACCGCGGTATTGAATTCTCCGATGGCCTTCTGGACGCCCTCCGGTGACAGTCCGCACTTGCGGGCCAGTCCGTCCAGCTCGTTAGCCGCCTGGATAACCTCGTCGCGGTGGGGATAGTTTTCGTACTCTTTGGGATACCTGGCGCGGGCCTTTTCATCGAAGATGAGAGTCGCCTGGCTTCCCGGCTGATAGAAGATGGCGTTGGCGATGACATCGCTATCGGCGGTCCCCTCATCGATGAATCTCTGGCAATGCTGGTTGAGGTAAATGCCCATGGGGTAGATGCCGGTCATGAAACGGGACGGCCCTTCGCCGAAGAACCTGTCCGTGGTCCGGATATGGCAGACGGTCAGATTCACGAGTTGCCCGCCAACGTTCCGGGCCATGGCCAGCCCGTTTCCGGTGTTGTACAGGCTGCCGGTGATGAGCGGGAGATAGGTAATATCCGGCCCCACGTAGTTGAGCATCATCTCCTGGTTGCCCTGGAAGCTGCCGGTAGCCAGGATGACCGCGCGGGCCTGGAAATCGGCTTCGCCGTGCTCGTTCCGGACACGGGCGCCGGTCACGGCGCCCCCGTCGGTGAGGAGTTTCAGGGACTTGTGCCGGAAAAGGAGGCGGACGCCCCTTTCCCGGCAGGCCCGGTAGAGGAAGGGACAAATGGCTGCGCCTCTTCCCTTCACCCGGTTGCCTTCGTAGGGGAGGCCGAGGCTGTCCCTCAGCCACCGGCAGTCGTCGGCCACCCGTTCCAGGTAGGTCCTGAGCAAAACTGTGTCCACCCTGCCCCATCCCATCTCCCGGTGCCGCCGGAGCAGCTCGTCTACTGGCGCTTCGAGCGAAAACCGGTCCAGGCCGCCGCCCCCGGCCCTGGCCGTGTCGTTGAAAATGGCCTCCGACCGGAAGATTTCCTCCCGGCGTGTGCTGGCCGTCGGCCCGAGTTTGTCCAGGACGGTCACCGTGGCGCCGCGGGCGGCGGCCTCGATGGCCGCGGCCAGACCGGCCAGGCCGGCGCCGAGGACGAGGACCTCCCCCTTTGGAAAAGGGGGATTCAGGGGGATTTCCGCACCCTCCCCCGTTGTTGTGCTGCTTGCTTGTTCCATTGGGTCTGCATCCTCCTTTGCTTTCACCCTCACCTTTGTCAAGACCGAACATCGGTAACACTTTAGACCGAGGACATGGGTAACACTTCTCCCCCTCGATGATTGGTAGGGGGCGTTATGATCCAGGTTGAGTCATTCAAGAC
>JACQUA010000055.1 GCA_016210565.1 Chloroflexota bacterium | reverse complement strand
TGATCCGAGAACCCTGGGGAAGCCCTGCAATGGTGCGTGACATTTTATGGTACTCTCCTTTCTTTGAACAAGGATTGTACCACAAAAAACCCCTAAATGAACAGTATTGGGGCTAGCCATGGGGAGTCGGGGTGTCTAAAGCGGGACGGCTAGCCCGCCGGGTAGGGGCACGCTGCCGCGTGCCCTGGAACTCTGGGGCTTCTGTTAATTGACTTTAAGCAATCCGAAATCTATACTTTAGGCAAAAATCTGAAGAAAGGAACCAAACCAATGTGCTGCTGCTGCGCCGCCCACTCCAAGAAGCCTGCCGAGACCAAAAAAGAACCCAAGAAATAGCGAACGGGCTTCTCGTGTCCCTCCAGGGCAGGCCTGAAGGCGGGAGTGCCGCTTTGTCCGCCGGCCGTAGATAATGCTATCATTATCTACGGTAAGGCCTGTCCTGCCACGTCCTTCAACCTCATTCCTTCCAGGTCATCACGGGGCTGTAGCTTAGCTGGGAGAGCGCCTCCCTTGCACGGAGGAGGTCGGGGGTTCGAGTCCCCCCAGCTCCAAAATAGATACAAAGACGGCACCTTCCCCACCATATGCTTTACGTAAGGTGGCCTTGATCGTTTTGCTGTATCGGGTTAACTTGAATTCCAGGGCATCCACCAATTACGCAGCGGCCGCAAACGTTTTCCAATGAATCCCTCCAGGCTGGACCGGTGAAGTACTGTCCTGTTAGCCCCGCTCGCCTCCTCGTCTATCAGCGTGGAAGGCACATCTTCCCACTCGAATCCGCGTCTGCCGAAAGCGTCCCTTTGCTCCCAGACGACGACCTTGTTGCCCTCAATCTTCCAGCCGTTAGGCGCGTCCCCTTCGTTCCTCACGTGGGTTGCAGGCCTCAACAGGTTAATGAGGCGGGCTTTTACTCGGTCATATCGCTTCTCCGCGTAGCCAAGCCACGTCATGGGCTGACACCAGACTGCCGACTCGCCAGTGAACTTGGATACTATTTCGCTTAACACACCTGAGGACAGTGCCAGCCAGTCTTCCGGGAGGCGATCTTCCTCAAGGCGATCCATTACCTCAACCAGGTAGCGACGGTACAGATGTCCTGTCAACCCATGGCGCATTTCTTGAATTCTGCTCTGAAGCCGCTGGCGCAGCTCTTCATTGTGCGGTGGCAAGGCGGTGGTCGTGTATATCATCATGCTTCGCTTTACGATCTCATCCGGGAACGATTGAGGTTCCGCGTTCATAGAGACCACAAATCCCGGATTTTCGGTCACCGGAAGTTGCATCTCGTTCTTGATCATATCCTTCCCATGACGAATAAAGGCGGCGCGTCCTATGTCATCGAATACAACTGGAAATCTCTTATATGCTTGCTGCAACGCCCGCAAGTTAGACGCAGTAAAGCTTTCTTTGGGTATCGTCCTGGTGTACCGGAACATGGAGGTCATCAAAGTATCCACCAAGCTGGTTTTTCCACAATTTGACTTGCCAAATATGATGGCAAATGACGGAAAACGGATCACGTCACTATCCTGAAGCAGCGCCAGGGATCGCATGTCACAAATAAACGGCGAAAAATACAGCCAGGCCATAAACACGAAATAGTCGCGCTGTAGCCGTGGCACATTGCCCTCAAATGCCCCTTCGTAATTGTTGAAGTAATTGACAATAAGAGTCGCATCCGTCCTTACCGCTTTCTCGTTCCATTCAAGAGAAAACGGCTCACCCGAAAGCAGCGCCAAACGATTCACTTTGTCGAGAGAGAAATAACGGTTGTCAGCCTCTTCAGCAGACTTCACGAGGCGTATTCGGCTTATGTCTCTCCTGACTTCAGGTGTAACTTTCTGTTTCCCACCACGGATCGGCGGAATGGCAGAGGAAATGCTTGGCGCGATCGATGCAGCAACCTTCTCCACGCTGGCTATCTGCACCGGGGCTGTCATTTCTAACACTTCGGCCGACGGAACGTCGATTATCAGTGTGCCTGATGGTTTGGTCATTACCGGCGTTTCGGTGATCTCGATCTCAGCGCTCGTAATCCTGTCCTGAGGAAGCGTAATCTCATCGCTCGCCGCTTTTCTGAGATCGTCGAACATGTCATTGTAATGGCGCCATGCTTGCTCATCGTTGTCAAACTTAACCAAAGTCTCAGGCTGGTTTCCCGAAAAGGCGCGCTCCGAAAGATTCGCTGAACCCACAATAACCCGAGTGCCCCCATCAGCACCGGACAGAAGATAAAGCTTTGCATGAGCGACATATTTTCGGAGGACATAGAAATGCACCCCGCCTCCGCGCACTTTTTGCAGAATACGAACGTGCCGGTCGTCCTTCAGTCCCATAATGGCAGCTCGTGTGTTGCTGATCACTACTTTCTGGAACGATAAAATATCCTTGATGTCGCGCAGAACTCCTTCGTAGCCAAACACACACTCAAAACTGGCGAATGAATATTTATCCAGCATCCTGATTATGGCGCTCACACTGGCAGAATATGTGAGAACACGAAGGCTTTCGTATCCATTGAATAGGTCCCAGGTGAATTTTTCTTCGTTCAAGAATCTGGCACCTACAACACGAAGTCCGCTGCGATCATCAAAACCAAGTCCGGCCTGGATCTCGTTCCCGCCGCCAGAGTCGCCGAAAAGCCCATCTCCTGCCAATAAAACAAACCTACTTTATCTTCACCCAGTCGGGGTGGTCTTCCTTCTGCTCCATGCGGTGGGCGGCGGCTTCCTGCATGGGGTTGAAGATAAATGCGATCCACTCCGATGGCTTATCAGGTTCAGCATTGAAGTGCTGGTGTTCCACACCCCCCGGTTTGATGGGCAGCAGTATCAGGTCGTCTTCCTCCCAGTCATACCTGACCCCGTCGACCACGGTATAGCCCTTTCCGGCCAGAACATAGAGGGCCAGCCCGCCCTGGTGGACATGTTTGCCGGAATGCACCTTGATGCGGTTAATGAAAATAGACCAGTAAGGAGTGGCGACACTCTTCCAGTCGTTCTGATGTATCAGGAACTTCAACAGCGCCTGCCGGCTTTGCTGGAAATCGATCTCCCTGCCCTTGATGATTATCCGCCCTTGCTCCCGGGCTCGGGCCGCCTCGTTGATTATGCGGTAACTCTGGTCATATAGCGTCTCGCCGGGTTCGGATTCACGTTTGCGCTCGGCCATTTTTTCAACCATGGGGATGATTTTCTCCTTTCTATTTGCCTGGCCCCCTGGCACGCGGCAGCGTGCCGCTACGTAGTGGGACCGTAGGGCAGCGGATAACCCACCGGCACCCGGGCATACGCCTCGGGCTTCACCGGGTACCTGTACAGCGGGACAGGGACCGTTTTGAATTGCTGCCGGCCCCGGCTGTCAACCGAGTGAATCACCCACTGCAGCCAGTTTACATTGTCCTTATACGGGAAATCAATGCGGATGTTGTTGGCCCGGGTCTCCTCCCTGATCAGACAGGCATGGAACATCAGACCGGTGCACTCGACATAACGGGCAGCCCGGACCGCCTTTACCAGTTCGTGAGGATCACTGGCCTTCAGTTGCCGGGCCATGGCAGTCCAGTCGCCCAACCTTCGGATTACCTTCTTAATGGAAGCGGCATTCTTGAATACCCCCACCTCCGCCGGACTCAAGAAGCCGTGGAGGTCGTCAATCAACTGCTGGGGCGCCAGGCCCGTCCGGGCCCTCAAGGGGCGGAAAACCTTCCATTCGATGTCTCTTGCCTGGTCCCGAACTACCACTCTGGCGCCGTACTCTTGAGAGAAACGGGCGGCGTTTTCTCCGGCCCGGTAGCCACCGACACAGCACATGGCCAGGTTGACGCCTCCCACGGAATAGGTACCGTGAGCGGGGTAGCCTCCCGCTTCCCCGGCAACATACAGGCCCGGCACCGAGGTCTCGCCAAAGATGTTGTTGCGGATTCCGCCGACGGTGACCGACAGGTTGCCGGAGGTCACGTTATACCTCACCCGCTGCCGTGCAAAATCAATGCCTTCCTCTTCAAGCGCCCTCACGATCCATGCCGTGGTCGGCAACGTGTGCAATTTGGCCATGGCTTCATTGTCGAAATGCCTGAGATCGATGAAAGTCGGCGCCTTGCCGCGCAGCCCTTCGAGGATTATGGACAGGCCCAGGTCTTCCCTCCGGCCTCGCTCTTTCAAATTCGCGAAGTACCGCTCCATGAACCTCTCTCCGTCGGCGTTGACCAGCTTCAGTCCAAGACGTTGAAAGGTATTGAGATGAACGCCCACACCCATATAGTTGTCTTCAAAGCACATGTCGTCAAAGCACCGGGAAAACTCCATTCCAGTCACCTCCGCCCCGGCCCGGCAGGCGGCGACGATTCCCTCCCCGGTGGTCCCGAACAGTCCGGTGGTCCCGCTGGCGACCACCGTGGCCCCGGCATTTACAACCAGGGATTCCCCCGTCCGCACGTCAAAGCCCAGAGCGCCGACTACCGTTCCCGATGTCGGACTGTTGCCGTCGGAGGTCAGCAAATCGGTGATCATTACGCGTTCGTGAAGCGTCACGCCGCCGGCTTCAAGCCTTCTTCGCAGCACCTCCATCATCTCCAGGCTGCTCACCGTGACTATCCTGGTAATCCCGTGGTTTAGGCCGACGTGCCGATATACCTTGCCCCCGCCGTCGCGCTCGAGGGTCAGTCCCCATCGAGCCATGTCATCCATCCTTTTTCCCTGTTCCTCCAGCATCACCCGCACCCAGTCCTGATCGTTCAGGTATTCCCCTTTTTCGACGATCTCCCGATGCCAGTTATCGAGATCATCCGAGGCTTCGGGAAACAGGATGCCGGCGCCGGAGAAGCTGCTCTTACCGCTCCGGGAAACCCTGGAAATATCCGCCAGTACCACGCTGGATCCCAGTTCCCTGGCTCTGAGGGCCGCCCAACAACCGCCCAGACCCCCGCCAATCACCAGAACCTCGCACTGCAACTGCTTCATTGTCCCTCCGATCTCTTATCTCCTGACTCTCCATACACGCAGTAATCGTTGCCGCCCCGGGTCAGACCCGCAAATTTGCCCGCGTTCGAACACCCGGGTTCGCCCCTACGGACTGCTGACTTCTACAGCACCGTAGCATAGCCCACCAGGTCCTGGAGGCCGTGGACTTCGACATCCAGGCCATAGAAGTCCATTACCCGTGGAAGCTCGGCCTTGCAAATGGCGCACGGCGCAATCAGGCACTTCGCCACGGTGGCTTTCACCTGCTGCGCCTTGACCAGGCCGGCCTTCGCCTTGAGCAGGGTCAGCTCATCCATGGTTACCTGTCCGGACCCGCCAGTGCAGCAGAAGTTCTTCAGTCCACCAGGATACATCTCGGTGAAGTAGGCCGCAACCGACCGCAGCAACTGGCGGGGCTGCTCGACATAACCCGCCGCCCGGGCCATGTTGCACGGGTCATAGTAGGTCAATGAATACCTCCTTGCAGGAAACGGCAGGTATTATAGCAATGTCCTGCCGGTTCTGCTATTCTTTTGCAAATCACTATTCCTGTTTCCACCGCAGAGGACGCAGAGTAACACGGAGGACGGTCCATTGTACCATCAGACAACCATTAGCTCAGGAGGCAAGCCACATTGGTTACAAATATCAGGACCACCTCCCCTCGTTTGACCATAATTTTGCACAGCGGGGCCTATGACCGGGTGTGCTATGCCCTGTGGACATCGCTGGCAGCCTTGTCCTCGGGCATGGAAGCTCACATGCTGCTCACTTTCGAGGGGCTACGGCGCTTCACCAGGAACAACATCAACAAGCTGGATGATGAGACTCCGGTCACGGTGCACGACGATATCAAGTTCGGACTGGAGGCCGGTGTGGTCCAG
>JACQUA010000054.1 GCA_016210565.1 Chloroflexota bacterium | reverse complement strand
TCCAACGAGTCTTCTAGCGGTCCCACTGTATTCTATCCCTAGAACCGCCAGCGCGAGGAAAGAAAAGAAGTGTTCAGGAGACACAAGCACGAAAAAGGGTTCACCCTGCTGGAGCTCATGGTTGTCATGGGTGTTTTGAGCGTGCTGTCCGGCATGGTCTTCGTCGCCATAAGCGGCGTCAAGGGGTCGAGCGTGGAAGCCCAGGTGAAGAACGATGCTGACTCGGTAAAAAAGTCCGTAGACAATTTCAACAGCCGTTCCATAAAGGGGACATTCCCGGAGACGTCCAATCCCTTCAGCGGCGGCGGTATTTACTCCATCGAATATGGCATAAACACCTTCAAGAACCTGAGGGGTGGCGCTATGCCTAACTACACCTCTTCGCCCGACAACTCCCAGGTTTCCAAGCCATCCGACGCCACCCACGCCGCCGTGGACTGGAGCGCCACCACCAGGGTCTGGCTCAAAGACGGGACGGTAGATGCGATGGCCCTGGTCCCGGACTTCATGGAAAAGCAACCCGAGTCGGTCAGCCTGATGGCCGACGAGAAGGATTACCCGACGGCTAAGGAGTTCATGTGGCTTTTCAGGAAGGTCGGCGGCGCCGGGGGTACGGAAAAGGCCCGCAAGGTAGAAGTCTACCGGTTGCAGGAGGATTCCGCCGGAGTGGCCTACTGGCAACAGGTGTATTAGTCGCCGAACGCAGTAGTCAGTAGTCAGTAGTCAGTAGCCAGTAGCGGCACGCTGCCGCGTGCCTTATACCCCTTGACAGGGCAAGCTTACAGAACTAACATAATGCAAATATGCCGCCAGGGGTGGCTGGCAAACCAGAGGAGGTCATCCCGTGAAGTCGCGGCCTGTTAGCAGGCTGGTGATCCCGGTCCTGGTTGTCCTGAACATGCTGGTCCCGGCGCTGCCGCGGGCCATGGAGGCCCGCGCCGCGCCGGCGGCCACGCCGGCTCCGGTGGCTTCACCCTCGCCCACGCCGAAGCCCACCGTGGTGGCTTCACCGTCGCCCACGGCAACACCCGGTCGGCTACCTCCGCCACCGCCAGCGCCCGCGCTGGCGCCGCCGGCCACAACCCGCACCTCGCCCCTGCAGGCCGCCAATCCAAAAGCCGTCGCCCGGCCAAAAAGCGCTCCCCCGGACATCTCCTGGGTCCGCCAGTTCGGCACCACCGGCGTTGATTACGCTTACGGCGTCGCCGTGGATGGCGCCGGTAACGTCTATGTCGCCGGATATACAGATGGGAACCTGTCCGGCCAGAACGCAGGGGGGGCTGACGCTTTTGTACGAAAGTACGACGCCTCCGGTTCCGAGCAATGGACCCGCCAGTTCGGTACCAGCAGCGCTGATGTCGCTACGGCCGTGGCCGTGGACGGCGCCGGGAATTTCTATGTGTCCGGATATACGCAGGGGGACCTGTCCGGCCAGAACGCAGGGGGCCTCGACGCCTTCGTACGCAAATATGACAGTTCGGGTACCGAGCAATGGACCCGCCAGTTTGGCACCAGCGGCAATGATGAGGCCTCTTTCGGCCTCGCCGTGGATGGCGCTGGAAACGTCTACGTAGCCGGAGCTACCAATGGGAATCTGTCCGGCGCGAACGCGGGTCTCTTTGACGCTTTTGTGCGAAAGTACGACGGATCGGGTGCTCAGCAATGGACCAGCCAGTTCGGTACTACCGGCGAGGATAGGGCTTACCGCGTCGCCGTGGATGGCGCCGGGAACGTCTATGCGGCCGGATATACGAATGGGAACCTGTCCGGCCAGAACGCCGGGGGGTATGACGCCTTTGTGCGCAAGTACGACAGCTCCGGCGCCGAGCAATGGACTCGACAGTTCGGCACCTCCGACACCGATTTCATTGTGGGCGTTGGCCTGGGTGGCGCCGGGAATGTCTATGTAGCCGGAAAAACGGGTGGAAACCTGTCCGGCCAGAACGCAGGGGGCCTTGACGCCTTCGTACGGAAGTACGACGACTCCGGCGCCGAACAATGGACACGACAGTTCGGCACCAGCTCCCCTGATGAAGCTAACGGCATTGCCCTGGATGGCGCCGGGAACGTCTATGTCGCCGGACATACGGGGGGGGGCCTGTCCGGCCAGAACGCCGGGGGCCTTGACGCCTTCATACGGAAGTACGACGACTCCGGCGCCGAGCAATGGACCCGCCAGTTCGGCACCGACACCAACGATTTGGTTATGAGCGTAGCCGTGGATAGCTCGAATATCTATGCGGTGGGATGGACATTCGGGACCTTCTCTGGCGAGACGGCGACCGGCAGCTCGGATGCGTACGTGTCCACGCTCGGCGCACCGCTTCCCCCGGTGGCCGGCTTCAGCAAAAGCCTGAACCCGTCAAACGGGGCGGTCCCCAACACGGTTACCTTCACCGACACCTCCACCGGATCTCCAACTTCCTGGTCCTGGAACTTCGGCGACGGCACGGGCAGTTCTTCCCAGAACCCCACCAAAATTTTTAGCAACCCCGGCAGCTATACGGTGACGCTGACGGTCACCAATGCCGCCGGTTCCAGCTCTACCAGCCAGACCATCACCACCTACACCGCCCCCGCGGCCGGCTTCACTAAGAGTGTCAACCCGGCCAGCGGCGTCGTCCCGGTCACGGTTACCTTCACCGACACCTCCACCGGTAACCCCACTTCCTGGTCATGGAACTTCGGCGACGGCGCGGGCAGCTCTTCCCAGAACCCCACCAAAATTTATAGCAACGCCGGCAACTACACGGTGACCTTAACGGTCGCCAACCCGGCCGGCTCGAACTCTACCAGCCAGACCATCAGCGCCTACGCCGCCCCCGCGGCCAGCTTCACCAGGACACTGAGTCCCGCCGGCGGCGGCGCCCCCAACACGGTCACCTTCGCCGACACCTCCACCGGCAACATCGTAAGCTGGTACTGGAACTTCGGCGATGGCACCAACGGCTCTTCCCAGAATCCCACCAAAACCTACACCATGGCCGGCAGCTATACGGTAACGCTGACGGTCACCAATCCCGCCGGAAGCAATAGTTCTTCCAGCCAGTTCAACATCCGTTCCGTGCCCGGTTTCACCAGAAGCCTCGACCCCTCAAGCGGCGCCGTCCCCAACACGGTGACTTTCACCGATACCTCGACCGGATTCCCAACCGCCTGGTTGTGGGATTTCGGCGACGGCAGCGGCAGCTCCACCCAGTACCCCAGCAAAACATTTAACAACGCCGGCAACTACACGATTCCCTTGACCGTCACCGATCCGGTGG
>JACQUA010000063.1 GCA_016210565.1 Chloroflexota bacterium | reverse complement strand
GTCCCCTGACCCTGTCCCGCCGCCAGGATGATCCTCGCCCTCAGCACCTTGCGCTGTTCAGTCTTGGTAGCCCGTACCCAGCTTACCAACATGTCCCGTTCTTCCGCTGTCAGAGAAATCGCTGTCGGCTTCATGCCGACGGTATACCATATATCGGTAATTAATGAAAGCAAGTACTAGCCGCAGAAAGAGGATTCTGCCCCTCTCTTCACCCCAAACCAGGCGGCCTTCCCTACCCCAAAGATCTCTCCTCAATCCTTCCAAGCCCGATGACCCGTCATTATGAAATTCGCTCAGGAAACACGTGACCCGCCAGGGGGCGTGTCAAATCAAATGATAATCTTACTGGAGGGGGCCAACAATAAAAGGATGGCGTATCCTTCATCAGCCCGACTTGATAGCAGGTGCAGTGGCGTGGTACCCGAAAAGGCCACGCCGAACATGGGCGGGCACGGCCCATGCTGCTGGATGGTGCCACGGCCAGCTATCCCGAGGCCGTCTCGGCGCTGCCCGAACAGTCAATCCTTGGCCAGGACGGGGACCGCCACGGCGTTCTCGCCTTGGCGTACGCCGTTCCGGTAGGTAGACCTCTCCACGACCACTGGCAGGTCGGACTTCACCCTGGCTGATCCGGTGGTCTCCGGCACGATGGAGTTGGCAAAGATGGTGAGCCTGGACTGGGGAGGGAGCACTAGCCCCTGCTCCACGGTGTCCCCGTCCGCCCTCACAAAGGTCAAGACAACACTGGCTGGACGCGCATGGGGGTTAAGCAGCAGGACCCAGCTCTCAGCCCCACCCGCCGTCTCTATGCCGGGCACCTGCCATGAACCGGCCAGGCGAGGAGAGCCCGTGCCCTTATGCCTGGCCCCCTCCATGAAGCTCATGCTCCGCTCTACCGTGACGGGCTGGTCGGCCTCCACCACCACCCCCAGGGCCGAGTCCGGCAGCAACTGGTTGGCCACCACCTCCCGGGTACTGGCAGGCGAGACCTCATAGGTCACGCTCACCGGCCTGCCCACCTCCGGGAAGAGGGTGATCGTGGCCCTGGCCGCCTCTGGGCCGGGGTTGGTGATCAGGAGCCGGGTCTCAAAGCCGGTGCCGGTGTTGCCCTCGGCCATGTACCAGGTGCGGGACGTACCGGCAGGGCCCTCCTCTACCGGCGCTGCCGGGATTGGGGCTGGAGCTGCACAAGCGCTCAGGGTGGCCAGCCCGAAGTCGGCACCACCGACGATGGTCCGGACGTCCCCGTCCACGGCAATGCCATCACGGCTTGCCGGGTTGGCCCGGTCATACCCCGCAGGAATGGCCGGATGGAGGAAGAACCTCCCCTGGGAGAGCCCGCCGAAGTCGTAGCTCCCGTCGGGCCCGGTGTTGGTCCTGGCGGACCAGCCGCCACCCGAGTCGATGGTCACCACCACGCCCTCTACACCACCTTCTCCGGCCCCAGCCATACCGTTGCAATCGGTATCGGCGTAGACCCGGCCCCGGATGGTGCTATGGAAGGACTTCTCCTCCGGAGGGGGGGTGCTCACTGGCAGGGGGGTTTCGGCTCCTGCGGATAGCTCATGGGAGGAGCTGATGAAGACCAGGTTGTGGCCGTCCACCCCCGTCCAGTGCCAATCCAGAAATCCTGCCTGGCTGGTGGTCAGGCTGCGGCTCGCCGTCTCCAGGTCGCCCGAGGGAGAGGTGACGTTCAGCACCGGGCTCCCCCCAAGTAGGACCTCGTACCGGATATCGGGTGCGATGGCAAAGCAGGTGGCCCCCGCTGAGCAGTCATCGGGTGGGTTGCCGGGGCGAGTGAGGGTGGTGCGAGCATCGGCATCGGTGTCGCTGATGGTTACCACCGACCCGGCAGCAGGGGCGTACACATACCAGTGCCACTCCCCGTTGTACTGGTTGCGGGCCGTCCCCAGCCCGGGGTCCGCCCTGCCCGTGAGCAGGTCCACGTTGATGGGGGCGCCTACAAAGCCAAAGGCCCCAGGGATCACGCTGAGCTGGCCATCGGCCCGTATCTTGAACCCGTTGATCTCGTTGGCGGCGGCCGCCGGGTCGGCAAAGCTCACCTGGAGGCGGTAGAAGTAGTTGCCACTGGGGGCGCGGGCTGCATCGTGGACGGGACCGCTGTATAGTGTGCCCCAGGCGTCGTCAGAGAAGTCGGCTTCGGTCCTGGAGGCCACCGCCAGGGTGCCCTGGCCGTTCTTCAGCGGGTCGGCGTACAGCACATAGTTGACCCTGACCACACCGGTCTTGGCCAGGTCATGGCCATCCCAGAAGCCACCCAGGTCGCCGTCGAAGATCTCCAGGGTGAAGGT
>JACQUA010000051.1 GCA_016210565.1 Chloroflexota bacterium | reverse complement strand
GTTCCGGACCAACCAAACATTTGCCGAAATCCTAAATACTAAACTCTAAACTCTAAACAAACTCGAATGTCGCACAGGTGTAAGGTGGGTTAAGCGCGGAATGTGGGGCCGCGCGCTGTGGGAGGCCGCGCGAACCCACCTTGGGAAACCCGAGCCTTGATTCATAAGCGCCCCAGTTGCCAGGAGGCCTATCTTTTTCTCCCGAATTTTCTTCGATTTATCAGTTTTGACGCGATTGTTACCAGACTGTCTTCCCATCCTTTGTCGGCCAAAGCGTTTACGTACCCCTTTATCTGCTGTGGCGCGAACAGCCTCCAGCCGTTCTTCGAAAAATGTTTCTGAATCCTTACTTCATCCCTTGGAGAGTGAATATGGCCGGCCGCAAGACCTACGGTTACTTTCGTGTTCACATTTATTAGACCTTGCTGGAGGTACTCGTCCTTGATTCTCTGGCTGACGATTCGTCGGAATGGCTCATTCGTAAACAACTTGTACCTTTCTGCCCCGGGTACCTTTGGATTGGAGACCACCTCAAACCACACTCCGTACGAATCGAGGAACGATTTGGCCTCCACAAGCACCAGTTCGTTGTTTCTCATATCGAAAGCAACAAGGTCAATCTCTGGTCGGGGCATTGTGGGCAGGCCGAAGGCCCGTTTATCGGCCTTCGTTACGTTTTCAAGCTTGACGCATTTGCGAACCCAGTAGTTATGGGTCTCCAAGTACAGCGCCACTATCTCTGAGAATGCATCCAACTTTTGGCTTTTTTCTCCTTCGGATAAAATGCAGTGCGGACGTCCCTTACGCCGTTGCCATTCTGGTGGGTTCGCGCCGCCAACCGCACGCCCCCCGGGGTGCGCTCAACCCACCCCACTTCCTTAATCTTAAATCTTCCATAGTGATATAGATCATCCGCAGGAGCCTGAGCGCATTAATCCTTAATCGAATGCACTAGATCGATAAAACTCTTAACTTCACAGACGAATCGCGGCGATGCAATGTCTGCGATAATGGCAAGCTTGCTTTTCATGTTGCCGTCATCGGCAACGGTTGTCGTACCCTGAAAGCTCTCCCAGAACAAACCCTTTCCAATGCCTTTTCTACCACCGCCAATCTTGCCTCTATGGGCAACGTAGGTTATGGGGCCGTTCTCTACAAACACACCTGCAATCCGTCTGTCTATTCCTTCTTTCGGGAAGTTAATCTCTGCGACTATTGAGTTTCCACTTTCCTTAGGGCTACCTAGGCCGAAAGCTGTCCAATACCTCTGGCCTTGGTGGTCACGGCACACCATCCACATATCAAGCTTGTCGGACCACTGGAACATCTCGCGATCACTCCAACCCTTATGCCCAATCGGATAAAATCCTTGACGATTAAGGGCTCTTGAAACTCTGTCACGGAACTCAGCTACCAAAGTGGATATTCTTGTTCTATCGGTCACGACTCGCATATTTGTCCTTTCATCCTGAACGGGGATATCATTTTGAGCCTTCACCGGAATCATGGTCTTTATGACTCCTGATTCTCGGCAATTCTTATTCGGATTTTAGGATTCTAACCCAGGAACAGGTCTTTCCAGTAGCCCCCAAATTTAATTCTTTATTTCTGACGGTATAGTTCTCTGGCCACATCTTCCATGCACAGTCTCTTCAGTGTCTCCGCCCTGGGCCATCCGGTCTCGCGGTCCCAGCCGCAGTAATCGTAATAGTCGTCCAGCATGCGGTTGAAGTCCTCTTCGGAATGTTTGTATCCCTTCAGCGGCCCGTCGCCGAAAGGCTCCCGGAAATACATCTCGGGGATGGTATCCTCTTTGCGCGTCAGGCCCAGCCGGGCGTTGTAAGCGCGTTCCAGATTGTAAACCCTTTCGGCGATGGTCATCAAATCCGCCCCTGAGAAATCGATGCCGGTAGCCGCGGAGACCATCGGGGCATATTCGTCTTCCACCAGGCCATCCCGTGGGGCCAGCCATTTCGAAGGCATTTTGCACGAGCCTATGATGTCTACCAGGGTGCAGATGTTGCGCACATAGGCGTTCATCTTAGACTTGCCCAGGGGACTGTGGGGATTTCCGGCCTCGGGGTGGCCCCATGCCTCCTGGCTCAATTTTTTCGAGGCGCCGATGTTGGTGAACATGGGGAAGCCCTTCAGGTGGTCGCCGCCGCGGGTTGAGGTCGAACTGGACAGTGCAAAAGAGTAGTTTGCCCGGATGGAGCTTTCCTCGCTATTGCGCCCTTTGACGGTATGGGCATGGTATTCCGAGCCTTTGCCCATGGCCCGGGCGGCCCGGGACAGGCCCTCGGCCAGCACGTTGCCGAAACCGTCGCGGCTGACAATCTTCCTCATTACCTCCATGGCAACCTTATGGTCGCCCCAGTCCAGCGCCAGTCCGCCGGTATCCTCACTATTTATGATGCCGCGCTGGTAGCAGTCTGTCGACCAGGCCAGCAGGAAGCCCGGCTCAGTGGAGTCCATGCCGACGTCATTGCAGTACCTGGTGGCCGCCAGTACGAAGTCCAGCCCTGGCGATCCGTAGGCATAGTAGAAACCGGTGGTGGCGCCGTACTCGTAGCCGCCGCCCATGGCCCCGGCATAAGGCCCTTTCTTGACGCTGCTGAAATGCGAACAGTGCAACTCGCAGCCGTAGCAGCCCTCGTTAGAGTCGATGTACTCCTCGGCGAATTTCTCGCCCGAGATCTGTTCCAGGTGCGACTCCGGGCACTGGGCGATGTTG
>JACQUA010000023.1 GCA_016210565.1 Chloroflexota bacterium | reverse complement strand
CGAAAGACCCTTCGACTGCCCCTTCGCTTCGCTCAGGGCTCCGGCTCAGGGTGACAGCCTATTTTCTGAGCAAATACGAATACCAAAATCCGAAACGCAGATAGGTCCGAACCCATTGGATGGAATTTCCCAATCTCAACGTCTGACGCGGCCTGTTTTGAACATTGGACCATTGGGATTTCGATATTGTTTCGGATTTCGTGCTTCGGATTTCGGATTTGGCTGGACTTCTTGGCACGGCCGGTTTCGAATGGGATTCAGGTGCCCCGGTCTTGTGCTAGTTTGGCCGCGGCTGCCTGGATGGCCTGGACTATCCGGGTGTAGCCGGTGCAGCGGCAGAGGTTGCCGTACATTCCATCCTTGACGTCCTGCAGGCTGGGCCGGGGGTTCCGGTCCAGCAGGGCCCTGGCAGACAGAATCATGCCCGGCGTGCAGTAGCCGCACTGGATGGCCCCATGGTCGATAAAGGCCTGCTGGATGGGATGAAGCTGGCCGTGGTTGGCCATGCCCTCGATGGTGACGATCTTCTTGCCCTGGGCCTCCACCGCCAGGGTCAGGCAGGAGAGGATGGGCTTGCCGTCTGCCAGGACGGTGCAGGCGCCACAGTTCCCCGTATCGCAGCCCTCCTTGGTCCCCGTCAACCTTAGCTGGTCCCGGAGGACCTGCAGGAGGGTGCGGTGGCAATCTATTTGGAGCTGGCGATTCTCGCCATTGATGTCCAGGTCTATCGTCTGTTTCAAGGAGTTTGTGGTCCTTTCTGTCAGGCTGTTACAAGGGGCGGCGCAGGCGTCCTCGCCTGTGCGCGCTGTGTTGCTGTGAAACCGGGGGTGGGGGAATCTTCTAAGTCATGAATCTGTAATCTTCAATTCCTGTTGGTGGGTTCGCATCCCGATGTAATCGGGACTTCCCCGTCGCCACCTCTGTGCTTAACCCCACCCTGCGCACTACGCCCCTTTTACTTTGCCGAGGGCTTCTCTTATGGCCCCCTCGACCAGGACCGCGGTCATGCGGCGGCGGTAGCCGGCGCGAGAGCGGGGGGAGGTCTCCGCCGCCGCTGCGGCGGCCGCCTTTTCTATGATTTCGCCGGTCACCGGCTGGTTCGCCAGCAGCTTTTCGGCCTGGACGGCGCGTATTGGGGCCGGCGCTACCGAACAAAGGCCAAGGCGAACCTCACGGAAGCGATCTCTAGCGGGATTCGTATTAACATAGGCCGCTGCACCTACCAGCGTCTCATCGGCTTCGGTCAGTTTGGTCAGGTAGCAATAGGCGCCGGCGGTGTGGGGACGGGGGGCGGCCACCATTATCTCCACCAGGATGTCAGAGGGTCCGAGGACCGTCTCAAACGGCGACTTGAAGAAGCGCGAAATGTCGATGATTCTCTCTTCTTTTGAGTTGACCAATCTCAGCCTGGCAGCGGCCGCCAGCAAGGGTGGCGCCAGGTCGGCGGAAGGCCCGGCGTTGCATAGGTTGCCACCCGCTGTAGCCATGTTCTTCACCTGAGGGGGTCCCATTTTCTTCAGTGCGGTGGCGATGAAATCGTAGTGCTCCTGGACGGGCGGGGAATCCAGCACGGACTGCAACGTGGCGGCGGCGCCAATACGCAGTCCCAGCTTGTTGTCGTATTTGACATAATCCAGCCCGGGAATCCCTTTCAGACTGACCAGGTATTCCGGGACGATCTTCCGCTGCTTCATCTGGACCACGAGGTCCGTACCGCCGGCCATGACCCTGGCCCGGGTTTCATGCTTTGCCAGCAGGGAGCAAGCCTCGGCGAGGGAAGACGGGGCGAGATAATTGAAAGCGGGCAATGCCTTGTAGAACATGGTGTTTCCTCCGCGGTGGCACAGGCGTCCCCGACTGTGTGCGCTGGTATTGGGCCTGGGCTGGGCGAGGCGCCGGCCACCCCCGCAGGCTAAAGACCTGGGGCTACACGGATATTGCCAGGATTATACCAGATATCGCCGGTTTCCGTCCGGGTTGGCCAGGTTGCAGGGTGATGCCCGCTTGCAGGGGAACGATGACGGACAAGAATGAACGGGCTTGCTGGAAATCCATCTCTCGCAGGCACGGTGGCCTGTGGTACCGTGCCGGCGGGAGGGCAGACCTCGAGGTCTGCCCCCGCGGCCGCCGGCCCCGCATGAGAGCAGTCGGATTTGTTTTTCACCCTCACCTGGCCTCTCCCATCGAGGGAGAGGGTTCGGCGCTCCGGCTATTTCTTGACGTCGTCAAACCGGGTGATGTGGGGCGCCTGGATCCAGTCGGTGACTGGAGTCAGGGCGCCTCCCTTTATCTGGAAGATCTTGGCCAGCCTGGCGGCGCTGTGGTTGTCGGCAGAAATGGTCAGGGGGCCGGAAAGCCCGCCGGTGTCGAAATTCTTGATGTTCTTCTCCAGGGAGGTGTAGATGGCCTGGCCGTCAATCTTGTCCGCGGAAACGCGGTCTTTTTCGACGGCCGCCTTTATCGCCTCCACGACCAGCCTCATGGCCAGGGCGCCCCTGGTGGCCACCATATTATTCGCCCATTCACTCCGGTATTTGGTCTGGATGTCCCTGAGCCATTTGACGCCGGCCAGGTCTCCCTCATGCATGGAAGAGAAGAACTGTACCTGGTAGAACCCTTCACCGGCTTCTTTCGTCAGTCCGAGGAAGACGTCGGACTCGATGGCGTTGCCTATCCCCAAGAACTTCATCCTGTCTTTGAGCCCCAGCCTCTGGGCGTCCTTGGCCACCGTCTGCCAGGCGGACTGAGGGCCGGTGGAAAAGACATAGTCCGCCGCGGCGTCTTTGATTCTGAGCAGTTGGGCGCTCACGTCGGCAGGAGCGGGGGATGGGTAGAACTCGCTCCTCAGTACATCAATTCCTTTTTCGGTTGCGTACCAGTTGGCGATCAGGCCGGCATGGCCGTAGTCGGCATCCCAGGTGAGCCACGCCAGCTTCGGCTTGCCGGATTTCCTTGCGGCGGCCCAGTCCTTGAGAACCCATTCAAAGCCAGCGGCGGCGCCGTCGGCATAGGCGGCGTCAGAGCTGAAGGCCCAGCCCACCGGATGCAGGGCTTTTGGCGCCGGCGGGATGAGCGCGACTATTTTGTCGGTAGTGTATTTGGGGTTCAGCGCATAGTTGGCGCCGGTCATCTGCACGTGGACGACGGATACTCCCCTCGTCTTCATCAGTTCGTACCCGTTCAGGGAGCGGCCGACGTCAAAACGGTTATCGTAGGCGATGGTCTCAAAGGTGACGCCCGGTACATAGTTGGTCTCGTTGGCCCATTTGGCGATGTCCTCAAACCCCCAGATTTCGCCCACCGCGCCGCTGGCAGTAGGCCCCGTCATGTCGCTAATTATGCCGACCTTGATATTCGTGGCCCTGGCTCCGGGCCCCGGAGACGGCGGCTGGCAGGCTGCGACCAGGGGCAGGAATAGCAGTCCCGCAGCAAGCAATGGGAAGACGGCGAATCTGGCGAGCTTTTTGTACAGCATGCGTTCCTCCTTATTGTTCATTAGACCGCCATGCCCGGTGGGTCAAGCACCACCAGGGATGAAAACAAGGTCTCACAGGCACGGTGGCCTGTGGTACCGGCCGCTATTTCTTTACGTCCTCAAACTTGGTGATGTGGGGCGCTTTGATAAAGTCCGTGATGGGCAGATGCTTTCCTCCTTTCATCTGGAATATCTTGACCATCCGGGCGGCGCTGTGATTGTCGGGCGAGATCGTCATGGGGCCTGCCAGCCCGCCGCTGTCCCAGTCCTTGATGTTCTTCTCCATGGACTTGTAGATCGAATCCCCGTCTATCTTATCCGGAGACAGCCCGTCCTTTTCGATCGCCTGCTTGACCGCCTCGGCCACCATCCTCATCGAGAGCCAGCCGCGGATGGAAGGCAGGTTGTCGCGCCACTCCCCGCGGTATTTCTCCTGCATCTGCCGGAGAAGTTTTACTCCGGGGAGGGCGTCCTCATACAGAGAGGAGTTGAACATTACCAGATAGCTACCCTCGGCGGCCTCTTTGGATAGCCGGGCCAGGTCATCGGAGAAGATCACATTGGCCACGCCCACGAATTTCATCGTGTCCTGGAGGTTGAGCTTGGCGGCGTCGTTCAGGATCACCGACCATGCCACATCCGGTCCCAGAGAGATGATATAGTTGGCCCCGCGGTCTTTGAGCCGCAGCAACTGGGTGGAGACATCTCTGGGTGCGGGTGAGGGGTAGAACTCGGCAGGCAGGACCTCGATGCCGATTTCGGTCGCGTACCAGTTGGCGATCAGGCCCGAGTGCCCATAGTCCGCGTCCCAGGTGAGCCATCCCATTTTGGGCTTGCCCGGTTTCCCTGCTTTTTTCCAGTCCTGCAGGATGAAGTCGTAGGCCGCGGCTGCGGCGTCGGCATACGAGCCGTCGGCGGCGAAGACCCATCCCGGGGGATGGAGCGCTTTCGGCGCCGGCGGAATGACGGCCACGATCTTGTCCTGGGCATACTTGTCCTTGAGTGCATAGTTGGCGCCGGTCATCTGGACGTGGACGATGTTCACCGCCCGGGTCTTCATCAGTTCGTATCCGTTAATGGACCGTCCCACGTCGAACCGGTTGTCATAAGTAATCACTTCGAAGGTCACGCCGGGGACGTAATTGTTCTCGTTGGTAAACTTGGCGGCGTCTTCCCAGCCCCATATTTCACCTACGGCTGTATTGGCGGTGGGGCCGGTCATGTCGCTGATGATCCCGATCCGCACGGTTGCGGCCTTGGCTACCGGTCTGACGGTGGGGACCTGGCAGGCCGCGGCCAGGGGCAGCAGGAGCAGTATCCCGGCAAGCAGGGGGACGGCCCTTATCAGATGTCGATTCATTTTGAGCATTTATCCTCCTTTGGTTGGTCTGTCTCAGACGTTGGTTCTGTTCACTGCTCACAGGCGGGACGCCTGTGGTACTGCGGTTATAGGCGGGGATGCCTGGGGCGCTAGTACGAAAACGGGTGCAGGCGGTAAGACGTCTTGAAAATCTGCCAGCGGTGGGCCAGGCCCCGCGGCTCGAAAATAATGAAGAGCATGATAACCAGCGCCATCAGAAACTGGGAGAAGCCGGCATAACCCTGCCCGCCTACGCCCGGCAGGTTGCTGAGCGCCGGGCCGTAAAGGGTCACGATCTCCTGGACGCCCAGGAGCAGGAAGGTGCCGATGATGGCTCCCAGGGTGTAGCCCATTCCCCCGATCATGATAATACCAGTATACCAGATGGAGTTCAACAGGGGGAACTGCTCGCTCTGGACGTGGCCGACCAGGTTGGCCCACAGCGCGCCCGCGATGCCGGCGAAGAGACAGCCGATGAAGAAAGCGGTGAGCTTGTACCGGTAGAGGCTTATCCCCATGACCTCGGCCGCCAGGTCGTTGTCGCGGATGGCGACGAAGGCCCTTCCCACCCGGGAACGGGCGATGTTCTTGGCGAAGTACGTCATGATAATGGCGACCGTCACGATCAGGTAGTAATTACTCGTCTGGCTGTTGATCACCACGCTGCCGATGGTCGCCGGGGGTGAAGCGACGCCCGTGACGCCTCCAAAGGCAGGTACATAGCGCGCCACCCACAGTACGATGAACTGGGCGGCAATGGTCGCCAGCGCCAGGTAGACTCCCTTGATTCTCAGGGAAGGCGCGCCGAAGATGATCCCCACCAGTCCCGCGCTGAGGGCCGAGGCGGGCAACGCCAGCCAGAACGGCACGCCGAACCTGTTACCCAGCAAGGCGGTGGTGTAGGCCCCGACGGCCATGAAAGCGCCCTGCCCCAGGGAGACCTGCCCGGCGTAGCCCATGAGCAAATTGAGACCGTGGATCAGGATTACCGTTATGACGATGTTGTTGATTACCCTCAGAAGGTAGTCGGACGAAAAGGGGAAAAGCGGAAAGACGAAAATCAGGGCCAGGAAAGCCAGCAGCAGTATCCACTGGAGCCGGGTGCGGATAATCGCCATGTCCTTTTCATAGCTATCGTTAATCGTACCGCAGGGTATGTGCATGTCAGATCCTTTCCACTTCCTTCAGGCCGAAGAGACCGTAGGGTTTAACCACGAGGACGACCAGGAGGATGACAAAGGGAAAGACGGTTTCAACGCCTCCGCCTATCAAGGGATCGATATACCCGACGGCTACCTTTTCCAGGATTCCGAGCAGGAGTCCGGCGAGGATGGCCCCGCCGATGGACTCCAGCCCCCCGATGATGGCGACGGTAATCACCACGAGACCCCATTCCCCCAGGAGGTAGCTGACGCCGTAGAGACTGCCCAGCAGGATGCCCCCCACGGCGCCGATGACGGAGGCGATAGCCCAGGTCTGCCCGAAAACGGTCTTGACGCTGATGCCCACGCTCTGAGCCACCTGGTGGGCCTCCGCCGTTGCCCTCATGGCCAGACCGGCCCTGGTGTACTTAAAAAATGCGGCGAAAATCCCGATGAGGACCATGGCGATAATGAACATCCACAGGGACTGCTGCGAGACAACCAGTTCCGCCAGCTTGAGCGGCTCCTTGGGGATGAAGTCAGGGTAGGAAACAATGAAGCCGCCAAAAATCCAGAGCACGAACCCTTCCAGGCCGGCCATCAGGACTATGGTCATGGTAATCAGGGCGCCCATCGGCTGGCCGATGAGCGGGCGGAAAGCGACCCTCTCGATGAAGAAACCCAGGGCGGCGGCAATCACCAGGGTCAGCGAGAAGGCCAACCAGATGTTGAGGTGGAGCTTGACGAGGAAGGTGTACGCCAGCCAGGCGCCAATGACCAGGAACTGCCCCTGGGTGATGTTGAGGACCCGCGTGGACTTGTAGACCACGACGATGCCCAGGGCGATAAGGGCATAAACTCCGCCGTTCATCAGGCCGAGAAGCATGTTCTGTAAGAAAGTATTCATTGTCTTCTGCTATCTGGACAAAGCCGCGAACGAAATGTCATTCTGAGCGAAGACGAGTCCCGATAGTATCGGGACGAGTCGCAGTCGAAGAATCCTTCGCTGCGCCCAGGACAAGTCCTTTGGCTGGTTCCGCGCCGGGAACGAAAGACCCTTCGACAGGCTCAGGGTGACAATCTACTCCATTGTTTGTATCTTGATCGTCGTGGCCACCTTACCCTTCCGCCCGTCGCGGTAGGTGATAGTGGCTTCCGCCACGTATTCGGCCCTGCCAGCATAGATTGCCTTGATGAGGTCGCCGTACCTTTCTTCCATAAACCCTCTTCTCAGCTTGCGCGTCCGGGTAAGTTCCGCCTCGTCGGGATCGAACTCCTTGTGGAGATGGGCGAATCTGCGGATTTTGGCCGCCGCGGGCAGGGTGCCGTTGACCCTGGTGATGTCCTTGCGGATCAAGGCCAGCACCTGGTCTTTCTGGGACAGGTCGGTGTAGGTGGTGTAGGCGACATGGTTGCGCTCGGCCCAGCGACCGACATTTTCGTAATCAATGATTACGATGACGGTCACATATGGCTTTTCCTTGCCGCCCAGTGCCATGACATCCTTGATGTAGGGGCTGAATTTCAGTCGCCCTTCTATGTATTGCGGGGAGAACTTCTGTCCCCCCGCCAGCTCGATCAATTCGGTGACCCGGTCCCAGTAAATGAGGTGTCCGGTCTCATCGATGTGGCCGGCGTCGCCGGTGTGGAACCAGCCGTTTTTGATCATCTTCTGTGTTGCTTCCGGGTTCTTGTAGTAGCCGGGCACGACGCCGGGGCTCTTAATCAGTATTTCGCCCTCCTCGCTGATCTTGACCTCGACGCCGGGGAGAGGGGGACCTACCGTTTCGGAACGGACGTCCCCATCCAGGTGGGACGTCACCATGGCCACCTCGGTGGCGGCGAAAAGCTGCTTCAAATTGCAGCCGATGGCCCGGAAGTATTTCAGCGTATCGGGACTGAGGTACGATCCGGCGGTGAAGCAGTCGCGCGACCGCGCCAGGCCGATCTTGTCCTTGAGGGGGCGGAAGACAACCCAGTCGCACAGCCTGTAGAGGACTCGCCAGAGCAGCCCCGGCGTCTGCTTGTTGCTGTTGATGCCGGCCACTTTGTACCCCACGGGCAGGCACATGTTATAGAGGAACCTCTTGATCGGGCTGGTGTCGAGTATTTTGGCCTGGATGGTGGAGACCAGGCTTTCCCAGAGGCGGGGACCGTAGAGCATCACCTGCGGGCCGACTTCCCGCGTGTCTTCCTGGGAAGTTTCCGGCTCTTCCGGAAAGTTCACCACGTTGCCGCAGACCAGCCAGCCGGTTATCCCCTGCGACTGCTCCGGCACCCAGGCCGGCGACATGTAGGAGATGTAATCGTCGGTGGCCAGGTGGGGCGAGACCTGGAACCAGGACCGGATGCTGGCGATGAAGTTGTTGTGGGTGATCATTACCCCCTTGGGCAACCCGGTGGTGCCGGAGGTGTAGCACAGGACGGCCACGTCGTGCGGCCTGGTCTTAGCTATGTTCTGCTCAAATGCTTCCGGGTGCTGCGGCTCGTATTCCCTGCCTCTTTGCACGACCGCCTGGAAATTCATCAGAATGGGGTCGTCGTAGTGCGTCAGGCCCAGGGGGTCCCAGTAAATCAGCTTCCTCAAAAGGGGTAATTCGGTCTTGATCTGGAGTATCTTGTCAACCTGTTCCTGGTCCCGGGCGACGATGAATTTGGAGTCCGAGTGCTCGGCGATGTATTTGACTTCGCTGGGTATGGCGTCGGTAAAAATGCCCAGGGCCACGCCCCCCGCCGCCTGCGCCGCCAGCTCGGCCCAGTACCACTCGGGGTCGTTGTCTCCCAGCACCGCTACCTTATCGCCGGGCTGGAGTCCCAGGCTTACCAGCCCCAGGGAGAAGTACTTGACCTGCTCGTAGCAGTCCTGCCAGGTATGACGCTGCCAGATGCCCAGCTTTTTCTTCCGCATGGCCAGCTTCTTACTGCCGTATCTCTTGTAGTTGGCCAGGAAAAGCCCGGGCAGCGTGTCCCCGCCCTTTTGTTCCACTATAGGGGTTGAGGCGCTCACCGACATCGTTCTTTCAGTCCTGAGTCGTTAGTCGTTACCCTACGCGGCCTGAATCTGCAATGTGCAATCTGCAATCTGCAATCTGTAATCCGAATCCAGCGCTCACCCCGACCGGTCGGGGTGGTACCGGTTAGACTATTCCCACGTCCTGGTATCCAGGAGTTTCTTGCTATCCTTAATTGTGCCGCCGGGCACGCATTCTATCCGGTCAATCTTGACTCGGCAGACGTCCTGGAATTTCCGGTGGAGCTCGTCCAACAGGGCGTCGCGGTCCGGGAGATTGTCCGCCAGCTCCAGCTTGAAGGCTAGTTCGTCCCTGTGGCCGGAGCGGGAGACGACCATCTGAAAATTGCTGATAGGCGGCAATGTGGCTACCAGCTCAGCCACCTCTTTGGGCTGGATGAACATGCCCCGTACTTTTACCACTTCGCTGACCCGCCCGGCGATGCGCACCAGCCGGTGCGACGTCCGGCCGCAGGGGCAGGGTTCGTCGGTGTAGAGAGATAGGTCCCCCGTGCCGATGCGGATGATTGGAATGGCCTTGTCCAGGGAGGTCATGACCACCTCGCCGATCTCACCGGGGGGCAACTGCTTTCCCGTCTTCGGGTCAACTATCTCCATGAGGATTTCTTCGGGGATGTGCATCCCCGATTTCTGCGGGCAGCCGTAGCCGAGGAGTCCCAGTTCGGCTGTCCCATAGGTTTCGCCCACATTGAGGGCGTAGTCTACTTCGAAGACCCTCCGTAAAGAGGGAGGAAAGGGTTCCGCCGAAAGGTAGGCATTCTTCAGGGCGAAATCCCGCCGGAAGTCATAGCCCATGGCTTCGGCTTTCTTAATGACGGTCATGAAGAAGCTGGGCGTGCCGGAAAAACCTGAAACTTTGAGGTCATGCATTACCTGTACCTGGAGCTCGGTGTTCCCCACACCCGCGGCGATGACGACGCAGCCGAGGGCTATTAGTCCCTCGTCCATGCTCCACCCTCCCCTGGTCATGTGGTACGAGAAGGAATTCATCACCAGGTCGCCGGGCCTGAAGCCGAGGGCGTAGAATGCCTTGACCTCCCCGATGTTCCTGTCCCGCGCCTCGATGTCGTAGATCGGCCCCGGCGACACGAAAATACGTTTGAGCCGGCTGATGGGAACGGTCACCATGCCGCCAAAGGGGGGATTCTCTTTTTGAAGCCGCCGGATGTCATCTTTAGGGGTGATGGGTATGCGCTCCAGGTCCCTGACCGTCTTTATCTGCGACGGCTTCACGCCGGCCCCGTCGAGTTTGGCCCGCAAGGCCGGCGAGTTGGAGTAGGCGTACCGTATTATGCGCCGGAGCTGGCGCTCGTAGTACGGCCCGCGCTCCGCCGCCGCCATCCCTTCGATCTTATGAAAGAATCTTTTGTCTTCAAACATATGTATCAACGTAATGACGAATGACGCCCCCCGACTTGATCGGGGGCGAATGACGAATCAATGACGAATGACGAATGACCAATTGCCAGGGATTACACACCCATTCGCCGATTCGAATTTTGAGCATCGCTACGAAGATGTCACCCTGAGCCGGAGCCCTGAGCGAAGCGAAGGGGCAGGCGAAGGGTCTTTCGTCCCTCACTCCACCCTGAAAGATTCTTCGACTACGCTCGCTGCGCTCGCTTCGCTCAGAATGACAGATGACCCAGGCATTTTCATTCTCCATGGCGCGGCTCCAGGCGCATGGTTGTTTGATTCGTCATTCTGACTTCGTCATGCGTCATTTTCCATGGAGGCTATCCCAGCCACCGTTTCCGTCTCTTGTAGTGTTTGACCTCGCGGTAGCTTTTTCTTTTGCCGATTTCGCTCAGGCCCAGGTAGAACTCCTTCACGTCTTCGTTCTCCTTGAGTCTTTCGGCGGGCCCGTCGAGAACGATACGTCCGTTCTCCATGATGTAGCCGTAGTTGGCGATGGACAGGGCGGCGATGGCGTTCTGTTCCACCAGCATGATGGAGGTCTTTTCTTCCCGGTTGATCCTCTGGATGATATTGAAGATTTCCTGGACCAGCAAAGGCGCCAGTCCCAGGGACGGCTCATCGAGAAGCATCAGCTTGGGATGCGCCATGAGCGCCCGCCCGATGACCACCATTTGCTGCTCCCCGCCGGAGAGGTAGCCGCTTTCCTGGTTGCGGAGCGTTTTCAGCTTGGGGAAGTACTCGTAGCACATCTCCAGGTCTCTTTTGATCGCGGCGCCATCGCGCCTGAGATGCGCCCCGACCCGGAGGTTTTCTTCCACGGTCAGGTGTTCGAAAAGCCGCCGCCCTTCGATGACCTGGACAATGCCCCTCTTCACGATCTCTTCCGGGCTCAGCCGGTCGATCCTCTGGTCCTCGAAGGTGATGTTGCCGTCGGTGACTTCGCCCTCCTCGGTATGGAGCAGGCCGGAAATGGCCTTGAGCGCCGTGGTCTTACCGGCCCCGTTGGCGCCCAGGAGGGCGACGATGAAGCCTTCACTCACCTCAAGGGACACGCCTTTGAGGACCAGTATCACGTCCAGGTAGGTGACTTCAATGTTATTCAGCTTCAACATGGTCTATCCCTCTCCCCCTTTGCAAAAGGGGGATAAAGGGGGATTTCCTGCACTGCTCAGACTGCTCAGACTGTTTGACTGTTTGACTGCTCGACTGTTTAGACTGTTTAGACTGCTTGACTCTGCTTCGCCCCCACGGCCGCCTCTTGCCCCAGGTAGGCCTTGATCACCAGCGGGTTGGCCTTGATCTCATCGGGGGTGCCTTCGGCGATCTTGCGGCCGAAGTCCAGCACCACTATCCTGTCGGCAATGTCCATGACCACGCCCATGTCATGCTCCACCAGGACGATGGGAATGTTCTTGTCCTCGAAAATGTCGATGATGAACCGGGCCATGTCCTCCTTTTCTTCCACGTTCATTCCGGCCATAGGCTCGTCCAGAAGAAGCATTCTGGGCTCCAGGGCCAGCGCCCGGCCCAACTCGACCCGTTTCCGCTGCCCGTAGGGCAGGGAACCGACGACCTTCTTGCGGAGGGGCTCCATCTCCAGGAAATCGATGATCTCTTCGCAGACCCTGCGGTGTTTGATCTCTTCGCGGTGCGCCGGTCCGAAATACAGGGCGGCGGCCAGAGGCCCGTATTTGAAATGGACGTGCCGCGCGGCCATCAGGTTGTCCAGGGTGGAAAGGCCGGTGTAAAGCTCGATGTTTTGAAACGTGCGGGCGATGCCCAGCTCGGCGATCTTGTGGGGGGAAAGGTTGTTGATCTGCCTGCCTTCGAAGTAGATGGCGCCCTTCTGGGGACGATAGAAACCGCTGATGGAGTTGATAAGGCAGGTCTTGCCCGCCCCATTCGGCCCGATGACGGCGAGGATTTCCCGGTCCCGGACCTCCAGGCTCACTTCCATGAGGGCCTTCACGCCCCCAAAGCTGAGGGATATGTTATCTACTTTCAGCCTGGTCTGTTTTTCGGCCATTCCCACTCCTGAGGTAGATCATGCCTTTCGACAGAGACGGTCAGTCGATTAGCCCGGATTGTGCACGGGCCCGGCGGGGTGTAGCCCATGCTCCCGGCCGTATCGGGGGCTTGTGGGGCAGCGAACAGCGAAACTGGCAAACGGTTGGCGCATAAGAAATCAACCTTGAAGTCTTGCGCTGGTTGTTCTGGCTGCTTTTTTCGGAGTGCAGTAAATATAGCAGACTGCTTCAGCAAATGTCAACCGCTCGAATTGATTGCCAGGCTGGGCTTCACATTTTTAAGTCGGTGCACAGGAACAAGGGTTGGGTGGTCATGCGCGCTAATCGCGTCATCCAACGTCGCTATCTGGTCGGAGGCCGTCGAAAAAGCCAGTTGGCGCCATGTCGGTTAATACTTGGGGCAGAGACGGCTTGTACTCGATTGGAGGCAGTGTGGAAAGCTGCGCTGGGGTAAGCCAAATGGGTTTCTCTGGGTCGCCGGATGAAAAACAGTGGTATCCCAATTTGGGATATCCGAAACTGGGATTTATAATGCTGTCGTGCCAAATTCGCGCCGCTACGAACTGCTTAAGAAATCGCTTGTGGAGGCAAGGCAGCAGAAAGGGCTTACTCAGTCCGAGGTAGCAACGCGGCTCCGGAAGCCACAATCATACGTGTCCAAATACGAAAGTGGCGAGCGACGGCTAGACGTGATCGAATTCCTGGATGTGTGCGAGGCGCTTTCCGTGAGCGCTTTGAATGTTTTGGACACAGTGCGGTTGAAGGATGAAGAAGAAGTCAATTCTTAAGCGGTTGGACATTACGGAAGACGATCTGACGCAACTGGTTGATGAAAATCCCAGTCTGCGGGGAATCGTCTTGGGGTACGTTGCCGAGAAGAAATTCCATAACGCCTTTTTGGGTAGCTTGGATGTCACGGAAATACGCAAGGATGATGACCACGACCGGCAACGAAAAGGCGATCGACGCATCGTCTACAAGGGGGAAAGCTTTGTGGTCGAGTTAGTGGTGCAGACCCCGCACTGGATTCGCTTCGTGTTCGAGCGTTGCCGGGGAATGAGTTCCAGTTGGGCACAACTTTCCGTCATGAAATCAATGATATTCGATTTAGGGAACGTATCCACTTACCAGCCCTGTCTGAGATCCTGGTGGATCGCGTTTTTCAAAATCATAAGCTTCTCGCCAACGGCTTTCAATGGTATAATCTCAGTCCGGGCTTGAACGGGGTGGGACAGTGCGCAGCCCTGGCCTTGCCAGGATGGTCGGAGTTGCCACCCTGAGCGCCGAAAATCTGCACCACTGCTTGGTTGCAGAAATTGCCGAAGGATTCTTCGCCTGCCCTTCGCGTTGCTCAGGGCTCCGGCTCAGAATGACAGGAGCCTGCCCGGCGCCATCCGGCCCGGGCATAGAAATGGGATAGGCAAATGATACAGGAGCCTGAATGATTCAGACAAGATCAACGGTGGTATCGAACGAGCAGTTGGCCCCGGACTGCTGGCGGTTGACCCTGGAATCGTCCCGGATCGGCGCCGAGGCCAAACCGGGGCAGTTCATCAATATCAAGGTGTCGGAGACCAACGATCCGCTGTTCCGCCGCCCCTTCAGCGTCTTCAGGCGCGTCGACCTGGACAAAGGCGGTGTCGGGGTCCAGGTGGTCTACAGGGTGGTGGGCAGGGGCACCAGGCTCATGACCAACCTGAGGCAAGGAAACGAGCTGGATATAATCGGCCCGCTGGGACGGGGGTTTGAGTGGCGCCGGGATAAAAGAGTCCATGTCCTGCTGGCGGGCGGGGTGGGCGCCGCGGCTCTTTTCATGCTGGGTCAGGAAATATCCAGAGCGGCCCAGGAACGTGGCCTTGAGCTGCACGTCTTGCTCGGCGCCGAGACCGGGGAGAAACTGGTCCTGCAAAAGGAGTTTGCCGGACTCGGTGGCATAGTCCAGGTTTCGACTGACGATGGCACGGCAGGCTATAAGGGGCTGGTTACCGGAATGCTTCGGGAGGCTATAAGCACAGGCCGGATCCGGACTGACTGCGCCATCTACTCCTGCGGCCCGGAGCCGATGTACCGGGCGCTGGCTGCCACCTGCCGTCAATACAACATCCCCGCCCAAATCTGCATAGAAAGGCACATGATGTGCGGGATAGGCGCTTGCTTCGCCTGCATCTGTAAGGTCGATAAGGCCACGACTTTGAAGAGAGCGGATATAGAATCTTCCCACATTCAGTTCATTCCCGAGGAGGACTACGGGCATGCGCTGGTGTGTCGGGATGGGCCTGTCTTTGCCATCGGCGAGGTGATACTTGATTAACAAAGAACCTGACCTGTCGGTTGTTCTGGGCAAGATAAAGCTGAAGAATCCGGTAATGCCCGCCTCGGGAACTTTTGGATATGGCGAGGAGTACGCCGGCATTCTCAATCTGGAAGACCTGGGGGCGGTTATTGTTAAGGGCACCACTCTCAAGCCGCGGCTGGGAAGCCCTCAATACAGGTCTGTGGAGATTGCCGGGAGTTTGGGCCTTCACACCGTGGGGCTGCAAAACGTGGGTGTGGACCGGTTCATTAAAGACAAGCTTCCCTATCTCCGGCGGTTCGCAACTCCGCTAATAGTGAATATCGCCGGCGAGAGCGTCGAGGATTTCGCCAGGCTGGCGGAGGTCCTGACCGCGGCTGGAGGCGTCCGGGGATTCCAGATAAACCTGGGGTGTCCGAACGTAAAAAAGGGGGGGCTGCGTTTCTCCGCACATGCGGGCATGACCTTCGATGTGGTCAAGGCCGTCAGGAACTCGACCGACCTGACCATAATACCCAAGGTAGCTCAAACCGCCACCGACATCGTGGTCCTGGCCAAAGCCTGTGAGGAGGCCGGGGCCGATGCCATCCGTCCCAACGTGGCCCATATTGGCATGGCTATCGATATCAGGACGCGAAAGTCGAAACTGGGGGCCAGCGTGACCGGCGCGATGAGTGGTCCGGCTCTGATGCCCGCCTCTCTCAGGGCAGTATGGCAGGTCGTCAAGGAGGTAGGGATACCGGTTGTGGGTGGGGGCGGCATAACCTGCGCGGAAGATGCCCTTCAGTTCTTCATGGCCGGCGCCACGGCGGTGGAGATCGGCACGCATAATCTCGTGAATCCCAGGGTCACCATCGATACGATACAGGGATTGAAGAAGTACCTGTCCGATAATGGAATAGCGAGCATCAGGGATGTCATAGGGACCTTCGTGGCTTGAAAGGCAGCCCCTTCCGGTTGAAAGCCTGCTCAACAATTCCAAAATCAAGAACCAAAATGAAAAATGACGAATTGGCAGTCGGCTTTCGGCTACCTGACAGATATACCAACGTCCGGCTGCCTACGTTAGCCGATAGCTGACAGCCGAGGGCCGACAGCTATTTTTGCATTTTGTTTTTTGGTTTTTAGTCCGGATCAGGGGAAACGACGTTGGAACTGAGAAACAGACGGTGGAGTGAGGAGGAGTTCTTTGAGAGGCGGAAAGAGGTGCTCGCAGGGTGGCCCACCGGGGAAGAAGTCGATCTGGATGAGGCGGTGGAATTCCACCGGCGGCTGCCCGAAGAAAAGGTTGTCGCCAGGCGTCTGGCGCAAGCCAGAAAAGAAGGCCGGATAATTCTTCTCTTGTCCTGCGGTCAGGCCACGGTGGAGGAGACGCTGGCCCATATGCAGTTCGTGGAGAAACATGGCGGCGAGGCAATCGCGGTCATGGCGGACGCCTATACCAGAAAAGGCCGGTTCAGGGAGGCGCAGTCGGGCATAGAAGCCAGCACAAAGGCTGGCAGGTCGATGCTGAACGGGTATCCGTGGGTCAACCACGGGGTGAGGAGGTCCCGGTTGCTGGTGGAAAACGCCGGCAACATTTCGGCAGGCTGCTGGGGTTTTACCGACGAAGAACCAATGCTGGCGGCGGAAATAGGACTTGCCTCCGGGGCGACGATGAACGGCTCCCATGATTTGCATGACCTTCTCCAGCATAGCAAGAACTATCCCCTGGCCGGCAGGATCCAGAACAACCAGTACACCAACCGGCTGGCGGCCTACTACACTGAGCACGGAGCGCCGGTCCAGGTCCACATTCCGGTCAATCTCTGCGGCTGGTTCTGTCCCAGCCTCGGAGTCTCGCTGGCCGTGCTGTGCGCCCTCCTGACGGCGGAACAGGGGGTCAAGCACCTGTGTTATGGGCCTGCCTTGCAATGCCATCTGGTGCAGGATGTCGCCACCGCACAGGTAATGCGCAAACTGGTGCAGGAGTATCTGGACCGCTCCGGTTACCGCGATCTGACCCTTTCCTTCATCCCCAGTTCGTGGTATGGAGCGTGGCCGAGGGAGGAACACCGCGGCATTGCTCTGAACGCCTGGCTCGCGGCGATAACAGCGTTTCAGGGCGCCGACATGGTGCAGACCAAGTCCATCGAGGAAGCCATCGGGGTTACCACCAAAGAGGGCAATGCCAGGACCATTGAAGTGATGAAACAGGTATACAGCGTCTTGAAAGGGCAGACGGTGCCTGAGAGCGAGGATCTGAAAGAAGAGCGGAGGATGATTGAGATGGAGTCCCGGTCCATCGTGGAGAAGGTCCTGGAATTAGGGGACGGAGACGCGGCGATAGGCGAGGTGGAGGCGGTCAAGAGGGGCGTGCTGGATGCCCCCTTTACCCCCTGGACTCACGCCGCCCGCAAGGTCCTTTCGGTGCGGGACAGGACCGGGGCCATGCGCTATCTGGACTGCGGCAACCTGCCGTTCAGCAAGGAGATAATCCGGTTTCACCGGCAGAAGGTTGACGAGAGACAGAAAGCGGAAGGGAAAAAAAGCGGCATCGAAATGCTGGTCGAGGACGTTGTATCCATGGCCAAACCCCTGATAGGCGATTAATACGAACGAAGTAGATCATGCCGCACGCAACCACCGCAGAGACGCAGACTGCGCAGAGAGAGTAATCAGCAGTCAGCTATCAGCTTTCAGTCGCTGCCTCCCCTTGTCGGGGCGGTCTGACGGCTGAAGTTGAAAGCTGCCAGCCATTTGTGCGCCAAGGAGAAATCATGGAGCAAGAACAGGCGAAGATATTCAACCCCCAGGGCGCCGTAGAGATAACTCGAAAGACGCTCTCCCCCCGTTTGAGTGATTTGCATGGCAAGACGGCCAGCCTCCTCATTGTCCCCAAGAGCACCTCAGCCGACTTCATTGACCGGCTGGAGGAGTTGTTGCTGGAGAAATACGGGCTGTCGAGGGTCATCAAGAAGTGGAAGCCAAGCATCAGCATGGCTTCCCCGGCTGAGCTCACCAGGGAAATGGCGTCCGGTAGCGATTTTGTGGTGATCGGAGTTGGTAGCTGAGCCTCGTGCACATCGGCCGGTGTGGCCGACGGAATAGCCTTTGAGACGGCGTGCAAACCTACCGTAGTCTGCGTGGGCAGTGAATTTGTCGAAGAAGCGAACGCCCGGAAAGAGGCCCTGGGTCTGCCTGACCTCCAACTCGTAGTGGTGCCCGCTCCTCTGGGTCCCGCCGCGGAAGCGCGCGACAAAGCCGTGGCCGCTCTCCCGGACATTGTGGCGGCGTTGACAGATGGCAGCAACAGACGCGCCGGCATTGAAGCCGGGGCAACTGCCAACCGCCCCCCTGGCGGTGTCCCGGAAGAAGTTACCGTCGGCGAATCTCTTGAGTCGCCGACGGACGCTGTGGAGTTCTACTACGAAAAGGGCTGGACCGATGGGTTACCGGTCGTCCCTCCCACTGAAGCCAGGGTGCGTACAATGCTCGGCTCAGTGGACAGAGACGCCAAGGAGGTCCTGGGGAAAATGCCACCGAGGGAAGGAATAGCCACGGTGGAGAAGATTGCCATCAACGCCGTGATGGCCGGATGCCTGCCGGAGTTCTTTCCGGTGGTACTCGCCGCCACCGAGGCCATGCTGGAGAAGCAATACAATCTCAACTGGGTCCAGCTAGCCACGGGCGGCATGTGTCCCTTGCTCGTCGTCAGCGGACCAATAGCGAAGCAGATCGGCGTCAACTCAGGAACCAACGTTTTTGGCTCCGGCTTCCGAGCCAATGCCACGATCGGCCGGGCCATCAGGTTGATTCTCTGGAACATCGGCGGGGCCATTCCCGACGTCGGGCGCATGGCAGTCCTGGGACACCCCGGCGAGTGGTCCCATTGCATCGCCGAAAGAGATGACACCCCCTGGGAACCTTTGCACGTGGAGAGGGGCTTTGCCCCGGATGACAGTTGCGTCACCGTGGTAACCAACATGGACTTCGAGCGCACTTCGTCAACCCTGTCTCGAATAGCTGACAAAATGGCTGCCTTCAGCGGACTGGTTTCGGTGGGCAACAAGTTTTACCTGGTAATACTTTCCCCTCAGATAGCCTGGATACTGTCCAGACAGGGGTGGACCAAGGACGATGTCCGTCAGTACCTGTGGGATTCCGCCAGGGTCCTGATGTCAAAGATTACCGGCAAAGGTGGCAGTGTCAGGGGCGTGGGTTCACAGGGAGACGAGACATTCAGTTCTTTCCGTGACTCCATAGAGGGTAGATTCCCCAGATGGATAGACATCACCAATCCCGAGACGCGGGTGCCGGTGGCCAGCTCCCCGCGGGATATCATGATCCTGGTCGCGGGCGGGACGGCCAACGCCATGAGCGCCGTGCTAGGGGCCAGGAAAGATTCAGTCCCGGTGACGAAGCGCATCGACTGGAAGCCCCAGGCAAGGGCGACCCCTCCCCGGAGCCTGGAGGCAACGACAAGAGACCTCCGGGACAGACTCGAGGAATTCGCCGGGACCGGTCCCTACCGGCTTAACCCCCGGGTTGAAATGGTATCGTCGGTGATCGAGGGCCTCGCCCATAATGAGCTGAAATACGGTTCGGCCTACTGTACCTGCAGGCTGCCTACTGGCGTCCTCAGGGAGGATCGGCGCATCATCTGTCCCTGTGAAGACCTGGCCAGACAGATTGCGGAGTTCGGCCACTGCGATTGCGGGCTTTTTGTTGGGAGCAAGACAAAATGAATGGCATGAGATTTCTTGCGTCATTAGCTTTGGTTTCAGGGGTGTTGCTGGCGGCGAGTTGCGTCCCTCCGATTGAAATCGGAGGGGAGCCGACCGCGGCTCCGGTGGTGAGCGGCGCCCCCCAGGTCGCGAATGAAAAGACCTGGCAAAGCGAGTGGGAGAAGTTGAAGACCGGAGCGAGGAAAGAGGGTAAAGTCGTTATTTCCAGCGGGGTTTCCCCCGGCGTGCGGAATGGTCTCAACGAGGCTTTCGCAGAGAAATATGGCATAGAATTGGAATTCATTGCCGGCCAGGCGGCGGTGCTGGCGCCCAGGATTCTCGCGGAGCGCCGGGCGGGAATTTACAGCGTGGACCTTGTCATGGGTGGGGTCGGTGCTATTGACAGCGCGCTGTCGCCCGCGGGCGTCCTGGAACCAATGGATAGCGCATTGATGTTGCCGGAGGTGCTGGACAAGAAAGCTTGGTGGGGGGATGACTTATTGTGGGTTGACCCCAACCATCTTCACATCATGTTCCTGGCATTCCCTAACTACAATATCATCGTCAACACTGAGTTGGTGGGGAACGATGAAATCAGGTCCTACCGCGATCTATTGAATCCCAAGTGGAAGGGTAAGATAGCATACTTCGATCCCAGGATTCCCGGGGGAGGGAGGAGCCTATTCATGGCCATGGGTGAGGGCGTCATGGACAAGGAGTATCTCAGGGAACTGGGCAAACAAGATCTTGTTATCAGCCGGGACAGACGGCTGCTCACGGAATGGGTGGCCAGAGGCAGGAATCCCGTAGGAATAGGCATTTCGCCCGATGAGGTAACGGAGTTCATCAGGGCCGGGGCCCCGATCAGATTCATTCCCGTGGCCGAAGGTACCTATATCACGGGGTCTTTTGGAGGCCTGGCCCTGATGAAGAACGCGCCGCATCCCAATGCAAGAAACCTCTTTGTCAACTGGGTCCTGAGCAGGGAAGGTCAAACCGTAGCTTCCAGGTCTTTTGGACTGCAAAGCGCCAGAAACGATGTGCCTACCGATTTCCTTAGCCCCATTTTTCTGCGGCAACCCGCGGCCAAATACGTAAATGCAATGACCGTGGAGTGGGAAGAAAAGTCGCCCGTGTATATGAAGATGATTGACGATTTCTGGGGTCACCTGATCAAGTAGTGTTGACATCGGGTATACGGGCAATATAGTATTAGCCGACCGGAGTTCGAAGGGCACTCCCAACCCGAAGGGGCGAACCCGTGTGTTCGTCCGCTCGGGCAGACCCGAGGGTCTGGCCCGGCAGGGCACAGCACACCGTGCCGCTACGGAGTCAGGAGCAAGGCCATCTTCATTGTTCATGGGTGCGCCGCACGCGCCTGAAGGACTACTATGGAAAAGATAGCGGAAGAGAGGCGTGAGCCCGAGCCAGTCCAATTTGACAGCGTTCTGGAGGCGAACCAGTTTCGCCGGGCGCGGGACGCGCAGAAGGCCGCTTCTCTCCCCAGGATCCTGAAATCCGTTGACGTGCCCTGGACCATGGGCATCATGGCCTTCCACCGCCACTGGATCGGCAGCGCGCCGACTGACCGGCTGGCCCGCGTCATGACCGTCTCCAGCTACCGCGACCAGCAGCATTTCAACTCAAATCAAAAGCAAAAGGCGCGCATGTGGTACTCCATTTCGCCACTGGTGGAGGTCATGGCCGTACGCTGGACGAAGCAGCTAGAAATGCGCAGCGGTTTCGTGGCCTTCCAGTCCCGGTGGTATTCCTTTATCGGTCGCGGCCCCATCGAACACCCGGAGGATGCGCCAACGCTAGGATGACTAAACCAGGAATGACGAAGTCCGAATGACGAATGACCAAACGGAATGGCGAACCCGCGAATCGCTGCAATATGCCACCTGAAATTTGGATTCCGAACACTGCTCGGAAAAGGGGCGGCGGCGCAGACGCCCCTGCCTGTGGGCCGTGATTCTCATCCTTGATGGCTACTGGCCCACGGGGCACGAAAGATTGATTCGCCATTCGAATCCCCGTATTCACTAGGACAGGTTTCGTCATTCCAAAGGAGAGAGATGTGAACAAGAAGTATTACGTTGTATTGGTTGGGTTACTGGCGGTCGCCATCGCCTGCAGTCCGGCGCCGGCTTCGCCTTCGCCGGCCCCCGCGCCGGCAGGAAAGGGTGGCCTGCCGGCGGTCAAAGCCGCCTGGGAGGTACAATGGGAGAAGACCGTAGCTGAAGGCAAAAAAGAAGGGGTGGTGGTCGTTTACACGGCGCTGGCCTCCACTACTGTAGACGTTCTCCGCAAGGCGTTCACGGGGAAATTCGGGATAAACCTGGAATACGTCGTGGGCAGAGGTCCGGAACTTCTGGCCCGCGTCAAGGCCCAGCGGGTGGCGGGAATCTACACCGCCGACGTCCTGGTGGGCGGGAGTTCGACAACCCTGATTCACAAAGAGCCGGGTCACCTGACGCCTCTTGAGCCGGCGCTGATACTGCCCGAGGTAAGAGACCCGAAGGGCTGGCTCGATGGGAAACTCTTCTTTTTCGACCAGGACGGGTCCGCGATGGGCACCCTGGCCCATCCCATCATCAACTGGATAGTGAACACGGATATCGCCCGGCCGGAAGAAGCAGCATCGTATAAGCACCTGCTCGATCCCAGGTGGAAGGGGAAAATGATCCTGTTCGACCCGACCACGACGGGTTCCGGCAACGCATTTATCGGCACCGCGGCGTGGGAGATGATGGGCGAGGACTATATCCGGGCGCTGGCCAGACAGGAGCCGGTGATAACCAGGGATGCGCGGCTGCATATGGAATCGGTGGCGCGGGGCAAATATCCCATCGGACTGGCGCCCACCCGGGAGGAATACTTCTACTTTAAGAAAGCCGGAGCGCCGGTAACCAGCGTGATGCCCCCCGAGGGTACCGCCGTTACCACCAGCAACGGGGGGCTGGCCCTGTTCAACAAGCCGCCCAACCCCAACGCCGCCAGGGTGTTCCTGAACTGGCTGTTGAGCAAAGAAGGCCAGACGACATTGTCAAAGGACCTGGGGGTACCCAGCCGGAGGCTTGATGTGCCCAGAGACCACGTGAGCCCGGACAGCCTGCTGCCGCCGGGAATCAAGTACGTGCTGACCGACACCGAAGACGCGGTGCGGCTGAGGACGGAAAGACAGGCGCTGGCGCGGGACATTTTCGGTATTCGTTAGAGGGCGCAAGAACGGATAAAAGCGAATGACGAAGTCCGACCTGTCACCCTGAGCCGGAGCCCTGAGCGAAGCGAAGGGGCAGGCGAAGGGTCTTTCGTCCCCCGCCCCACCTCGAAGGATTCCTTCCCGACGTGTCGGGACGCTCGCTGCGCTCGCTTCGCTCAGAATGACAGATCCGCTCACAGGCCCGGAGGCCTGTGGTACCGGTCGAATTTCGACATTTGTTTTGCATATCTAAATAGAAAGCGGGACAGACAAGTGGCTTATTACAAAGACCTGCGGGAGCATTTGAGGGCGCTGGAGGAAAAAGGCAAACTCATCAGAATAACCAGGCGCATAAACAAAGATACCGAGCTCCATCCCCTGGTGAGGCTGCAATTCCGGGGTCTGCCGGAGAAGGAGCGCAAGGCTTTTCTCTTTGAGAATGTCGTGGACAGCAAAGGGCGGCATTATGACATCCCGGTTGCCGTGGCTGCCCTGGCCGCTTCCACCGAGGTTTACGCCATCGGCATGATGTGCCGGCCGGAGCAGATTACCGATAGATGGGTCGAGGCCCAGACCCATCCCATCCAACCTGAAATTGTGGCCGGTGGGCCGGTCCACGAAGAAGTCCATGCCGGGCTCGGTTTGCTGAAGCATGGCGGGCTGAGCGAGTTTCCCATCCCGATTTCGACGCCGGGCTTCGACTGCGCTCCTTATTTCACTTCGCCTTACTGGGTAACGAAGGACCCGGACACGGGGATCGCCAACGTGGGCACCTACCGGGTCCAGGTGAAAGCGCCGGCGAGAACGGGAATATTCTTCGGGCGCGCGGCGCACCTCCGCACCCACTGGACGAAGTGCCGGGAGCGGGGCATCCCCCTGCAGGCAGCCATCGTGGTGGGGGCTGCCCCCAACATCGGCTACGTCTCCGTCAGCAATCTCCCGTACGAAGTCAGTGAGTATGCCTATGCGGGCGGGATTGCGGGGGAGCCGGTGCAGCTTGTCCGGTGCAAGACCGTCGACCTGGAGGTGCCGGCTACCGCCGAGATTGTGGTTGAAGGAGAACTCTCCACGGGGGAGCTGGAGCCGGAAGCGCCTTTCGGCGAGGCGCTGGGACTGATGGGGCGGCGGACGCTGACGCCCTATTTCACCATCACCTGTATCACCCATCGCAGGAACCCCATCTGGCAGTCGTTCATCAGCCAGTTTCCCCCCAGCGAGAGTAGCAAGATAAGAGAGATCGGCAGGGGGAACGTCTGCCTGAAATATGTCAGGGATACCCTGAACATACCCCAGGTCATGGATGTGGCGGTGCATGAGTCGGCTGGCGCCAGCCAGCTTTCCGTCATCAGGCTCAGGAAAGCGGCCCAGGAAGATGTCTGGCGCGCCCTGGAAGGGCTGTCAACCTATTTCAATACGTGCAAGGTCTTCATTGCCGTGGATGAAGATATCAACCCGAGTGACCCCGGCCTGGTGAACTGGGCGATCGGCACTCGCATCATGCCCCACCGGGACATTCGTATCTTAAGAAACAACCTCGGCTCTTCCCTGGACCATGCTTACGCCGACCCCAGCGGGACTGTCAGGTCAAACACCCGCCCTTCAGACCGTCCCGAGTCCTCGCAGCTTCTCATCAATGCCACCCTGAAATGGCCCTATCCCCCTATCTCCCTGCCCAAACGGGAGTTCATGGAGGAGGCCCTGCGCATCTGGAGGGAGGAGGATTTGCCTGCGCTGGAGCTTAAGGAGCCATGGTGGGGCTATAGCCTGGGGCTGTGGACCGCCGAAGAGGAAGCGGATGCCGCGCTGGCCGTCAGGGGCGAGTACTATAAGGTCGGCGAAGCCCTCGCCCGGGGGAGGCAGAAGCTGGAGTAGACCGGTACCACCCCGATGGATCGGGGTGAGCCGCCGGGCAACCAGAAAGCTCGGGGTCGCCGGGCTAACTTAGATGGGTAATAATCGTTGTAATGATGGTAAATTTCCACCGCACAGCCGGTTGGTGAATTTTTCCGATGCTTCTGCACCTGATACAAAGGCAATAAGACTTGCGGCATGGCGGGGCAGTTCCGACCCGTAGAGGCCCCGATTGTATCGGGGCCTCAAAACGGCCCCGTCACAAGGCAATGGCTGACAGGCACGGTGGCCTGCGGTACCGGTGGTATCAAATAGCCAGGAGTGTTTCAGATGACACGGGTTACCAGGAGACAATTCATCGGCTGGACAGCAGCCCAGCTAATGGCCGCCGCGGCGTTTCTCGAGGCCTGCCGGCGGGTGGAGACGGCGTCTCCAGCCCCCGCCCCGCCGCCGGACCCCACGCAACCGCCGCCCACCAGGCCGCCGCAGGCTACTCCCGCGGCCACTGCGCCTCCCCCACCGCCTGCCTCGCAGCCAACGGCCGCGCCTGCGGCATCCCGGCCACCGGCCGGGTACCCGGACCTGGTGGTGGTGCGCAACGGTTCCCCGGAACAAATGGTGCAACGGGCTTTAGCTACGCTGGGCGGGATTGAGCGGTTTGTGCACAGGGGGGACGATGTGATCGTAAAACCGAATTTGTGCGTCTCCCACCAGACCTACGAGTACGCGGCCACAACCAACCCCTGGGTTGTGGGCGCCCTGGTCAAACTAAGCCTGGAGGCAGGCGCCGGCAGGGTGCGGGTGATGGACATGCCGAATTCAGGCACCGCCGAAGAAGCCTACGTCCGCAGCGGCATTAGAGAGCAGGTGGAGGCGGCCGGCGGGCAGATGGAGTTCATGTCCACCCTGAAGTACGTTTCCGCGGAAATACCGGAGGGAAAGGACCTCCGCCGGATGGAGTTTTACGATGATGTACTGAAGGCGGACGTCGTAATCAATGTGCCCATCGCCAAACATCACCAACTGGCGCGGCTCGCACTGGGCATGAAGAACCTCATGGGGACCCTGCGCAAAGGCCCCCGCGGGCAGATTCATAGCAACTTCGGTCAACGGATAGCCGACATCACCAGTCGCATCCGCCCGGCCCTGACGGTGGTTGACGCCGTGCGGATTCTGACAGCTAACGGCCCCTCGGGCGGAAACCTGAACGACGTGAAGAAGCTGGATACGATCATCGCCAGTCCCGATATCGTGGCGGCTGATAGCTATGCCGCAACTTTATTCGGCCTGCAGCCCGACGACGTGCCTTATATTAAGGCCGCCGCGGCCATGGGACTGGGCAGGAGCGACCTGCGCAGCCTGAACGTGGAGGAGATTAATTTTGCCTGAGGGGGCCAGTTCCAGGGGAGGCTGGTCCCCCCGGCGCTGGCTGACCCTTCGCAGGATAATACAGTATACCGCCCTGCTACTGTTTGTCGTGATCTTCGTCTGGTCACGGCGGGGGGGATGGCCGGGAGAGGTGGTGAACATACCCCTGAGGCTGGACCCGCTGGCGATGCTGATGCAAACACTGGCCAGCCGAACATTGCTGGCAGGGTCGGCCCTGGCCCTCATTACCGTGGCCCTGGCCCTGGTTTTCGGGAGGGCGTGGTGTGGCTGGCTGTGCCCGCTGGGAACGGTGCTCCAATCCCTATCGCTGGACCGGTGGCGGATAAAATCGAAAGGGCCGGGTGATTCCTGGCGGAAGACCAAATACGGCCTGCTGCTGCTTGTCCTCTCCGCGGCGCTCTTTGGCAACCTGACGTTGCTCATATTCGACCCCCTGACGGTCCTGTTCCGCACCCTGTCTATCAATGTCTGGCCTGCGGTGGACCAGATTGTCCGGGTGGTCGAAAACGCCCTGTACCGAGTGTCCTGGCTTCAGGGGGCGGTATTCTGGTTTGACAGCGTTGTCCGTCCCAGGGTCCTTCCTCCGGACCCGGCCTTCTACCGTGACGCCATGCTATACGCCGGCGTCTTCGCGGGAATAGTCCTGCTGAACTTGCTGGCCGAGCGTTTCTGGTGCCGCTACTTTTGTCCGCTGGGGGCCTTTTTGGGACTGCTGGGCAAGGTGGGCGTGATAAGGCGGAAGGTCAATGACAAATGCCTGGAATGCAATAAGTGCGTACCCGTTTGCCCGACGGGCACCGTCACCGCCGCGAAGCGGTATGCCAGCGACCCGGGGGAATGTACCATGTGCCTGGAATGCCTGGCCGCCTGTCCCTTTAACGCCATTGAGTTCCCGGCTCACCGGTCGGCGGCTGAGTGGAGGGGTTATGATCCGGGGCGGCGGCAGGCCATTGTCTCCCTTGGCGCCGCGGTGGCCGGGATCGGCCTGGTCCGCAGCGACCAGCGGAGTTTTGCCGAACATCCGTTCCTTGTCCAGCCCCCCGGGGCGAGGGAGAACAATTTGCTTTCCAGGTGTATCCGCTGCGGTGAATGTATGCGCGCCTGTCCTACCAGCGCCATTCAGCCGGCCATCGGAGAAGCCGGTCTTGAGGGACTGTGGACGCCGGTGGTGGTGTCCAGGCTGGGCTATTGCATCTATTCGTGCAACGCCTGCGGGCAGGTATGTCCCACCCAGGCCATACCGCCGCTGAGTGTGCCGGAGAAACAGAAGAAGGTAATCGGACTGGCGTACATCGATAAGGACCGGTGTATTCCCTGGGCCGATTACCGGCCCTGTATCATCTGCGAAGAGATGTGTCCCATTCCCCACAAGGCAATCAAGCTGGAGCGGGTGGAGTTGACGACCCCGGATGGCGATGTGGTAAGCCTCCAGCAGCCCTACGTCATCCGCGAGCGGTGCATCGGCTGCGGGATTTGCGAAACCAAATGTCCGGTCAACGGCGAGGCGGCCATCCGGATATATGTGCCGGGCCGGCACGACGAACGCTTTTGAATGGCGTTTTCGGGACTCCGGCCTGTCTCAATAGAGGTAGAACGGGCATCTTGCCCGTTCGCTCACGGGGGCAGGCCGTCTTTGCATTTTGATTTTTGGTGTTACTGCAAAAAGCCCTTTTTGAGCCAAAACGGGCAGAAAATTAGATTCAAGAAACAGTCCAAAATTCCCATTTTAGACCTTTTTGCAGTAACGCCATATTTGGTTTTTGGTTCCGGCTTGTCCGGTTCTATACCCCCTGGGAATAGGCGTCTCTGGTGCGGCGGCGTAGCTCCACCATGAAATTGTACATATCTTCGCCGGACCGGTAGCGGGACCGGTCGTATTTTTCGTGATGGACGATCTCGGACAGCTTCCGCCGGTACGGCGGCGCCGGCTTGCCGTCGCGAAAACCGATAGGCACCAGGGTGGGGATGCAGAGGTCTTCGGGCACGTCCAGCAGGGTCTTCAAGGATTCTTCCCAGGCCGCGTTGACGCTGGACCACTGGGCGCCCAACCCCAGGGCCTCGGCGGCCAGGCATAGAAGCTGGGTGGCGTTGCCCATGTTCTTGAAGTAGCTGGCGGCCGGCCCCCCTTCCCCAAAGATGAATCTGGCGTACAGGTTGCTGGACTGCATCGTCCTCCGGTCCCCCACCACCGCGATGACCACGGGCGCCGCCCTGAGCGGCGGGATGTTGGTAGGCGACTGCCGGTAGCCGTGGTGTCTCAGTTCTTCGACGCGGGTCCGTTCTATCTGGAAGTGGGCCTCCCGGTCCCGGGCCGCCAGCTCCGCTATTTTGTCCTTGGTCTTCTGGTCCTTGATCACGATGAATTCCCACGGTTGACCGTTGCCCCCGGACATGGCCCACCGCCCGGCCTCCAGTATCTTTTCGAGCCATTCATCGGGAATCAGGTCCGGTTTGAATCTGCGGCAACTCCTCCGGCTTCTGATCACACCCAGGAATTCATCGATGGGCATCTTCTGGACCATTCAGTTGCTCCTTTGTTCTTTGGGCGGGCCGGTCACCGGTACCACAGGCCGCCGTGCCTGTGAAGACTCGGTTTGGCGACCGACATTGATCTCATATGCCCCAATCCCGTGACGAGGGATGTACGGGCTTGGCTTGCCTGCAATGCCTCACAGGCACGGTGGCCTGTGGTGCCGGGACGGGTGGGGGGTTCGCCTACCTCATCGCCGGCGCCAGTATCTCTCTGGCCACTCCCATCAGCATTGTCTTCACCTCCACACTCTCCTCCGTTTCTTTCACGAACGCATCCCCGGGCTTGGCCGCCACGTCTTCCAGGCCTTCCAGGGTGACATCTTTTCTCACGCTGGGGCGGAATATGCTCTGACTGAACAGCGTCTGGCCTTCCTTCGTCAGGAACCAGTTGACAAACACTTTGGAAGCATTGGGGTGCGGCAGTTTTCCCTCAGGCACCGACAGACATCCTGAACCTGCCGTGATCGATCCGCCCTCTTTCACTCTTACTATCTCCACCGGCGCTCCGTGGCTGTTGAACTCCTTTATTTCCGGCAGGTGAAGGGCTATTCCCACGGCATACTTGCCCTTGGCCAGCCATTCCGCCCCGAGCCGCAGGTCCCTGGTTATCATCGGCTCCTGCTTCACCAACTGGCGCAAGAAGTCCTTCGCTTTGTCCGTCCCCCACACCTCCGCGATCAGGGCCACCCACGAGTTGCCCGTGCCGGCGACCGTTGGATCGCTCAGGACGATCCTGCCTTTCCATTTCGGGTCCAGCAGGTCGCTATAGGACTTTATCTCGCCTTCTTTTACGAAGTCCGTGTTGCGGGTCACGTAGGAGTTATATTCTGCAGCCACAGCCGCTACCGTTCTGCCTTTGTCCATGAAGAAATTGCCGCCCATCCACAGGTTAGGGTCTTTCGTCTCCGGCAGGATAAGGAACGGCTCCATGGGGGTCACGGCGCCGGCCGGTTTCAGTTGACCCAGGGTTGTGGTAGCGCCGAATCCGAAAACGTCTGCCAGGTACAGACCGGCCCGGCGTTCCGCCAGTATCTTGGCCGCGAGTTCGGCCCCTTTCCCCGCCGTCGTGAACTCGATATCTATGCCATATCTCGCCTTGAACCCCTTGCTCAGCGCCTGCAGCACCGAAGGTCCCCACTGCACATAGAAACTCAATCTTCCTTCCTTCCTGGCCGCGGCTACTACCCTGTCCCATTCGTTTTCCCATCCCTGCTTGCCGGACGTTTCAGCTCCGGTAACCGCGTTGGGTTTGACGACCGGAGGCTCGGTCTGGGTTGGGGCACAGGCCCCGAGGACCAGGCCCAGCAGAATAATGATCGCCAGGGTTAAGCGCCATGCTCCATTCATTTGTTCATCTCCTTCATATTTCTAATCTGTCCCCACGCCAGATCCAGTCTGGGCTTGCGAGTCGTCGCACGATTTGTTTAATCAGGCTTTGACATGCGTCTCATCCTCCAAAAAGAATACCAATTAATCCGTTAACAATCAAGTCTTGCACAAAATGGAACAGGGAAAATGACGAATGAAATTCGAATGACGAATGACGAAGGCAGGCTGTTTTGACATTCAGTTTTTGGCCATTGCTCAGAAAACGTCATTGCGAGCGAAGCGAAGCAATCTCCCGGTCTGTTCAGCCAACTGGGGGATTGCTTCGTCGCTGCGCTCCTCGCAAAGACAGTCATTGTTCATTCCTGATGGTCCCGATGAAGTCGGGATGGCTGATTGATTCGTCATTCGTCATCCTGGCTGCGGCCTGGCCGGTTGGGCGCTATTTGTTCTTTTGCAGGGCTTTCCATTCCGGGCAATCTTCCAGAATCTCAAAGCCGCAGGCCATGTCCACTCCTATGATGTCGAACCAGTTCGGTTCCGCGCAGGCCAGTTTCGCTGGTTTCAGGGGGTCGGCATTGAAATGTTGCATCACCACGCCTCCCGCGATGATAGGAGAAAGAATCACGTCTTCGGGTCCCCAATCGTACCTCTTGCCGTTAATGACGGTATAGCCGCGGCCCGATAATACAAAGTGGACCCTGCCGCCCTGCAGCTTTTGCTTGCCGGAGCGACTGGCAGGAGGTATCTCATGGGTCCAGAAGAGTATTTGTTTCATGGCCACATCCTGGAAAGAAGGATGAATGTACCAGCGGTATATCCCGTTGCGGTTCGTTTCCAGAGGTTGGTCTTTCTCTTTGATGATCCAGCGGGCTTTGCTCATGTATTCCCGCCACTTGTTGCGGCGGAGAAGAATATCGTCCAGGAGGTTGGTGGGCGGCCCGGAAAACTGAATGGGATAGCCCTCGAGGAGCGCCTGGTCGGGGACGAAGTCATCGGGCCGGTATAACTCTTCCTTTTTCTCGCCTTTCCAGGCCGGGGCGTCGGTGACCTGGCGGGTCTCGTTGGCGGTCGCTTCCATAAAAGGCCAGAACATCAGGACCAGTTGCCCGCAGGGCTTTCCCATTTCCATGTTAAAATGCTGATGGGAGTTCTCCGTGCGGGTTACCGGCAGCAACTCAAGGTCTCCTGCCTCCCAGTCCAGGTTAATGCCGTTGTTGATGGTGCGTCCCTTTCCTTCCAGGCAGAACAGGAGCCTGCCGCCGCCGCGGTGGGTATGCTTGCCCCGTTTGTACTGCTCGTGCTGGTAGTTGGGACGGCTGATGGACCAGCCCGGGACGGCCAGCTCGGGCCAGTTGGTGGAGTTGGAGTACGTCTTGCCAAAGCCATGCCGGTTTTGTCGCCACGGGGTGTCCTGTGCTTTCAGCAGGACCTTGCCTTCCTTCCTCCGCCGGCTCATTTCTATTTTGAACCGCAGGCTGGCATCATAGGGATCAAGAGTGGGTTCCGCTTCCCTGGCGCGCTCGGTTACCTTTTCCATGTTAACCTCTCCTTTAGATGATTTTGTTTTACGAATGCAGATGCATCAAACCGGGATTATGCATGGACAGGGTGGGGCGTAGTGCATGGCTTTAGCCTTGCCGGCGTGGTCGTCGTCCCCACCCGCAGAGCTGAAGCTATGCACTGCACCCCAGGTCCATGTGATAAGTTTAGCATATGCGCCGTACGCCATTTTTGCATTTTGAGTTGTCATTTTTCATTTTGGTTTTTGATATTTGATTAGGCTCCGGCTTATCCGGGCCGGACTGAATACGTATAGCGTCAGTCCGGCCTGAATTTGGGCAGGGGATACCCGTCGGGATTGTCTTCCCAGACCAGTTCTACGGGCATCCCCACCTTGACGGTTTCCACCGGACAGCCGGTGACGTTGGAACTGATGAGCGGCCCTTCTTCCAGCTCGATCAGGGCATAGACGTAGGGCAGGTCGCCGGCAAATGCCGGATTGAAGGCCCGGTAGCTGACGTTGTAGCTGAATACCTTGCCCCTGCCGCTGGCCTTCGCCCATTCCATGTTGCCGAAAAGGGGTTCGTTGTCGTGGAAACGGCAATAGGCGGCGGGAAAATACCAGGCGCCGCATTTCTTGCAGCGCATCAGGACGAACTCGTGTTTCTTGGCGGCTTCCCAGAAGGGGGCGATATCGGCATCCAACGACGGCTTGGGCTTGGCGTTTGGCATTAGAATAACTCCTGTTCCATAGATGGCGGCACAACGTCTTTGCGAGCGAAGCGAAGCAATCCCCTGGTTGGCTGGACATCCGGTTCGCTTTGCCGAGCCTCGCAGAGCGGAGGTATTGATTCGTCACTTCGTTCCTCGCAAAGACAGTCTATTTTCATCCTTCACGGTCCGCTATCGGCGTATGGCTGAGTGCTCTGAAAATGTCACCCTGAGCCGAAGCCCTGAGCGAAGCGAAGGTGCAGGCGAAGGGTCTTTGCTTCCCCGCCCCGAAAGATTCTTCGACTACGCTCGCTGCGCT
>JACQUA010000050.1 GCA_016210565.1 Chloroflexota bacterium | reverse complement strand
CCAGGACCATCTGACAGGGACGGCCACGGTGACCGACGCCTCGGGCAACTCCGCCGGCTCCATCAAGTACAAGCCGTACGGTGAGACGCGACTGTCATCAGGCTCTTTGCCCGCCCAGAAGTTCACCGGGCAAAGGCTGGATGATGCCGCCGGGTTCTATTACTACGGTGGGAGATATTACGACCAGGGTCTCGCCCGGTTTATCAGCGCCGACCCCATCACACCCCGCCCGTCCGATCCCCAGGGCCTGAACCGCTACTCGTATGTTCTGAACAACCCGCTGAGATACGTGGACCCCACGGGCTTTGAACCCGACGACGGCCCTGTGGTAATACCGTTCTACGGTCCCCCGGGCCCCGGTACCGGCGGCATAACCACGCTACATGTAGTGGGACCGAATGGGAATTGGGTCAGCTACAACTACAACCGGGGCGGGTTGTCGTCGGTGGCTTTCAACGTGACCGTGGGTTTCCAGGTGCAGCAGGCTCCCGCGCGGATACCCTTGGGGCGATACCCAGCCAAGGGATGGTGGGGCCTGGCCGTGCAAGTGTTTGCCGCCGCGCTGAGCTTCGCACAGGACGTCGGGTTGACGCCGGCCCTGCCAACCGGAACATTCACTGTGGAGGGCCGCTTCGTGTATGTTCCCCAGCGGTTAGGGGTGTACGACTCCTACGGCTCATCCCTGACGATTTTCGAGGTCGGTACGCATGGCACAATAACAACCAATCTGGAATTCGGGGCCCTGCCGGGGCTGCAGCCCACCGCAACAGTAACGGTTTTCGAGGGTGGGCAGATTGTGGACCAGAGAGATTTGTTGAGCCCTCAATCCGGTCCTGCCTACAATCTACCCGCGACTGGGGGCCCCGTGGTATCCCGCTTCTACTTCGGGTTTCAATTCCAGAGTCCGATCTTCAGGTTCAACTTAACATTCACATATCACGGCAAGCCAGTGCCAGTGAAGGGAGGGGATTTCACGGTTGACTTCAGCAAGGTGCCGGCCGAGATCACCTGATCTGGGGCTTCCAAGAGGAACTTGCGATGCTAAAGGTTTTCTTCTCGTTGTGGTCTCTTGTCTTTGTCGTAGCGGCAACCAACTGCGTCGTCAACGGCACGGCAGGGGGGCACGGCGGCATTGCCGGTGTTGAGCTGGACAGGCTGCAGAAAGAAGTGCCTTTCCAGATCGTCGCCCCCCGATACCTGCCCCTGGGATTTGGAATGACAGCTGTTGAGGGGGCTTCTCCAAGCGAAGTAGACGGCCCGAGGGTGAAAATGTTCTTCTGGAACGGGGACGACAGAGATATCATCATAGTCACCCAATCGAGTAGACCTGTTTATTCGCCATTCGGTCCCGTCTATAACCCGGGGGCTGAGAAGAAGGAGGTCAAAGCTGTCGCGGTCCAGGTGGAACAGGGATATTCTAGGGTGAGTGGCCCACAAGGGATGGAGTGGCGCCAAGCGGTCAACGCCTACTGGAACTACAAGAGCAACTCGTTCACCGTCAAGGCGAACGGGGTGCTCTGGGACGAGGTGGAGAAGATCATTGCTTCAATGATAGAATGAGTTGCAAGTCTTCCCGGCAGGGGGCGCGCGAGGGAACTTGAGATTTGTAGGCGACGGGACAGTTCCATGAAAAGGCATTTTCTAGCCGGTCTGCTGCTCGCGATGGTTCTGGCCTCCTTGCTGTCGTTTCCATCGTGCGATGACGGATATGGCGGAAAGCCGGCGGACATGGCCAGACAACGGGAACACTTCGAGGCCCAACGGAGGCAGCAACTCCCCCGGATGCTGGAGCAGGCACGGGTCGCGGCTAACTTCGAGGTCGTGTTGCCCGGCTACCTCCCGGCGGGCTTCGAGATGGACGGCGTTTTCGCGTTTCCCACGGACTTCCGTGCGACTGAAGGCGGTCCCTCTAGGGCGTCTGTGTGGCTGACTTTTATGAACAGGCCGGCAAGAGCGACCATGACGATCATCGAGGCCGCCTCCTTGGGACAACCGCGGGTGGAGCGTCCGGAGACAGATTACGCCAGCGCCAAGATAGGGGGAGTTAGCGTTGTCATTGGGGAGGGGACCGCCTATACCGCCATCGCTGATCGGTCACCAGGCAGCGCGGGATCTACCGTCGTTGGTGAACGGGACGCAGGCGTTGGTGCATTCTGGACACACCGGGGGGTGTCTTTTGCCCTGCTGATCTCGGGCGTGTCCCGCGAGGAAGCCGAAAAGGTGATTGCCTCGATGATCGAGTGAGGAACGGCCCGGTGGGTAACCCTGACGAAGACCTCGTGGAAGTGTATTGCGGCAACGAACCGGCAGCCCATATCGTGAAGGGACGCCTGGAGAGCGAGGGCATCCCCGCAGTGGCGGCGCCGGTAAGAGACGGGGCCGTTTCGACCTTCAATGGATTCCTGAAGCTGAGCGTGCTCGTGCCGCGCAAGTACGCTTTGCTGGCGAGGAAGACAATCGGACCTTACAACGTCGGAAAGGATTAGGCCGGTTTGGTTGCGGCAGCAAGTCCGGGAGTGGCCCCGGCCAGTACGATCTCACCCGGTTCGTCGCCGTGGACCGCTGAGGAATTATCTTCGTGGCGGGTGCCAGCAACAACCGGTTGGATAAGCTCAACTCTTCGGCAACATGACCTCCCGGGACGGCGTGGCCTACGCCTACGGCGGCAGCAAGCCCCACGCCGTGACTTCGGCGGGTTCAACGAGCTATGCCTATGACGCCAACGGCAGTATGGTAACCAGGGGCAGCCAGACCCTGACCTGGGACGTGGAGAACCGCCTGCGATCCTGACCCACGCGACCCTGACGATCCATGGGGACCTTGGTGGTAGCTCAGCCGAAAGTCCCGGCACGAGCTACTGTCGTTGCAGCAACTGGGATATAACATTGCCTAACGTCATAGACGGTTTTGATCTGTTTGGCCTTGCCGTCGCTGTGGCACCCATACTAGTCAGCATCTGTTTTTTTGTCAGGTTCTTGAGATGGCGCACCGGGTATGACCTCGGATTGCTGATTATTTTCGTTACCTTATCCGTTTTTGGCGCTGTTCTCCTGATCGCGCCGAAGCAATTCGCGTCTATAGAAACGGCGCTGCTGGAACATTTCCCGGGGGGGCCGGACACCCGCAGGGCGGTCAGGATCTCCATGTACGTACTGGTCGGGCTGTTAATAGTCACATACAGATTCCTTGCCGAGATCAAACGGTTATTGGGGCAGGGAAGAGGGAGGTTGGACAAACAGGGTGATGACGGCGAAAAAAGGAGAAATGGATAAGATCCGTCTTGCCTGGATCGTATTACTGCTGGCGGCATTCGCTGTAGCTCTCTATTTCCTGTTCGTTTACCTCGAGGGAGTCCGGAAATGGCCATGGCCTCAACGCAGTCCAATGAAAATCGTACACTTCTACGGGTCCATATTATTGTTCGTAATATTTATGCTGGGTCTCATCTACGTTGTTGTTGCAATCATCACCAGGTGAGGAATCGTGAGTCCATCGAGGATAGACCGTTCTTGTGCACCAGGGCAGTAATGCAATCCCCACCGAAGCGAACGGGGACACTGGCCCTGTCTACGACGGCAACGGCTTCCGGGTGAAAGAGACGGAGAACAATGTTGGCGTTACTGCAAAAACCCGTTATTACTGAACTGGCTCTGGGGCGAGTATTCGAGCGGTAGAACGCGTCCATGTCCATTTTCGGGTGAATATTACTGCCAGGGTGACAAATAAGACAGCCCTGAGGGTCAAGGAGGAGACAAGTTTCCTTTTTTTCGCCTCCAGGTAGGCCCATATCCGACTGAAGTTTATTCCGATGGCCGTGGCAATGATCGCATTCCGTACCCTCCCATTGCCCTGGAGACTGCCCCGCAAGGAGTGTGGAACATAGTGAGCGGGTTCTTTGGCCTTTTGAGTAACTGAGGTATCACCAATGCGCATCAGGACAATCGTGGAACTGCTGCTTCCGGGCGCCCTTTTCTTCTTGATCTGGTGGCTTCTGCCTGACGCGCCCTTTGGGCGGCTGTTAGTGTGGGCATTCGGCAGCATCGTTTTCGCAGCGATCGCCATACGCAACAGACCCTCTTTCTCGAGAATGGACTTCGACCCACGTCTGTGGTACGTGTTTTTGGCCGTGATGGGTGTCGCGCTTGCGGCGTCAGTCGCCGGATTCATCCTCCTGCCCGGAATCAGATGAACTTCCGTGCCTGGCCGCGAACGCGATTACGTTGCCCCAACGGGCACAGGTCCTCGTCTGGATGTAGGATGAGGAATCGAAGGCCGCCCGTGTCACGGGTCGTCAAAGCCATTATTATGGCCATTGGCCTGTCTGTCGTTTGCAGTGGCGCACTGTGGCTGATCATGTTCGCGCCCGTGCCGAGCAGCAGCTCGGATGTTTTTGGATGGGCGGTGCTTCTCCTCCCCGTGGCGCTGGGCACCTCAACAGGCGTGAGAGCGGCGGTATGGTGGTACAAGTAGTGGTACAAGGACGCGGGCACGTCAGGTGAGGCCAGAAATGGATGCCACGAGGCCAAAGTGTGAGGAGGGGCAAAGGGTGTCCCTTAGTCACGAAACCCAGACACCCAAGCGCCCGGTCCTCGATGACGGACCCCGACATGGGTCTGTGGGGCTACCGGTATGACGTTTTCGGGGTCTTTTACAGGCCAGAATTCTTGTGATATATTTTTTTGGAGATAGGGAAGTCACTCTGAATGGAAGTAGCGCCGGGTTGGTCAGGCAGATGGCTTCCATAGGACCCCGGACCTCAAAAGGGCGGTTAAGCGGCGCGACTGTTGGAAACCGCGTCGATTTCAGGACCGGGCCGCGCCGAGACAGGCAGGGCGGCGCGCCGCCAGCGGTCCGAGATGTCAACGCGTTTTGACGTTTTCGAGATCCCGCCGCGCGGGCGGTGGCTACTCGCGGCGTCCAACGTGCTCGTACGGATTTTCCATGCCTTGCCTGCCGCCGGGGGCATGGGTTGGAACAATAGTGTATAATACTAACCAATCGCGACCATTATTCATCGCCGGCGCTGGATTTGGCTAACGCCCGGCGACCCGCTTCGCATCAAGGCATGACAGGAAGTGGACTGTCAATCGCCACCGGACGACGGGGGAATCCCCCTTGATCCCCCTTTGCGAAAGGGGGAGAAGTTGGGGAATCCCCCTTGATCCCCCTTTTTCAAAGGGGGAAAGACCGCTCGTCCTTGCCGGTTGCAAAGGAGGCGGGTGGGAGGCGTCGTCACCTTCTCCTCGGTCTTCTTCCTTCGAGGGAGAGGAGAGGGGAGGGGTAGTCGCTTGGAATCTGGCATCCCCGCCTTTGCGGGAACGGAATTGGAGTTTGGCATTTCCTATCCATGGAGGTATCTCAGTTGAAAGCGCAAAAGTTCATAGGGGTAGCATTAGCTGCAATCATGGTGCTGGCCGGAGGGCTGCCCGGTTTCGCCCCGGCCATGGCCTCGCCGGCTGAGCAAAGACCGGTAGCGCCAGCCGGCGTCGAACAGGCCCAGCCGGGCGCCTGGGACCTGGTCTTCTACGCCCTGACCAACAGCGTCACCGCTGCGGGCGGGGAAGACATCGTCATCGACCTGAAGCTGGTCAACAGCGGCAAACGGGAAGGCTATATCGATATCACCGCCCCCAGCATGCCCCCGGGCTG
>JACQUA010000048.1 GCA_016210565.1 Chloroflexota bacterium | reverse complement strand
GGATGAAAATGTCTTTCTGAGCGAAGACGAGCGTAAGCGAGTCGGAGTCGAAGAATCCTTCGGCTGCTCAGGACAAGTTCTTTCCCGGGCGGGGAGAGCAAAGACCCTTCGACTTCCCCTTCGCTTCGCTCAGGGCTCCGGCTCAGGGTGACATTTTCGTAGCAATAGGGGAGGAATCCAGAATTCAGAATTCGGAATTCAGAATACGGTCGTGCCATCCCCATTCTGACTTCTGGATTCTGAATTCCTCAGTAGTTGGTCATTCGTCATTCGTCCCCGATCAAGTCGGGGATCGTCATTTCCGTTTGTCATTCTTCATTTTGTTTTTTGACTTTTGACTTCGCCGGCGTCCTCGATGGCCAGGAGGATGCGCCCGGGCGCGCCCGCCTCGTCCTGAAGCCGCCGGGCATTGAGCAACAGGCGGCGGCAGCCGAGGCCAGGGAAATCATAGTTGACTTCAAAGTTTTCAAAGATGGTATTCTTCGGCAGGATGTCCTCCAGGAGCCGGCGCAGCTCGGGGATGTCCCACTGCCGGCCGCCGAGGTCGTAGATCAGTTTACCCCGGGCGTCTTCCGTCACCATCCGGAAGGTCCGGTGGAAGGAACGGTTCGCGGAGACCACCCGGAGGTCGGCGTCCAGCACCAGCAAAGGCTCGCGCAGGGTGTCCACGACGCTTTCGGCGTAGTCGAGAGCGGCGCGCAGCTTCTGGTTGAGCCGCTTCCGCTCGTCGATATCGATGAACGAGATCACGTCGCCGGCCTCGATGTCTTCCCGGGTGCGGTAGGGAAGGATGCGCATGAGATACCAGCGACCGTCCCTGGTCTGGACCTCGGTCTCCCGGGGTTGGCGGGTCTCCACCACTTTGCGGGCGTCACTCACCAGGTCTTCGTAGGCCAGGCGGGAGGTGATGTGCTCCATGGGCCGGCCGATATCCGTCTCCAGGAGGTTGAGGATGCCGGTGGCCGTCGGGGTGTAGCGCCGGATGAGCAGGTCGTTGTCGACGAAGATGGTGGCGACGGTGGTGCTGTTGAGGAGGTTGCCGATATCGTCGCTGACCTTTTCCATCTCGTCGTTCTTGAGCTGCAGCTCGGCGTTGGCGGTCATCAGCTCCTCATTGAGGGACTGAAGCTCCTCCCGGGAGGTCTCCAGCTCTTCGTTGGTGCTCTGGAGCTCCTCATTGGTGGACTGATATTCCTCGTTGGCGGACTTGAGCTCTTCGTTCGAGGTCTCCATCTCCTCGATGGCGGTCTGGAGGCTTTCCCTGGTCTCCCGCAGCTCCCCTTCCAGGGCGGCCAGGCGGGTTCCCCGTCGGGCCTTGAAGGGGCGGCCGGTGGCGGCGGCGGTTTCCTTTTCCGGTCCCGGCGCCTCTTCGAAGAACACCAGGAACAGGCCGGAGAGGGGGCCGGGTTCGACCAGCGGGCGGACCGTCAGGTCGACAAAGATTGGACTGCCGTTGTGCCTCAGGCGCAGGCCCCGGCGCACCACCTGTTTGCGCTGCAGTCTGGCTTCGTTGATGGCGGCCGCCAGGTCGGCCTTGATGTCGTCCCGGGCCATCTCCGGGAGGGTCCAGTTGGGGGCGCCCGGGGCAGGCTCGAGGAATTTGCCGGTGCGGCCGTGGACAAAAATGATCCGGTGGTTCCGGTCGATGATCACCGAAGGCGGGATGAAGGCCAGGCCCAGGGTCTTCTCGGCCAGCTCGGGGAGGCTCAGGGAAGTGGTCCCGGTCGCCGGCGGCAGGGCTTCGCCGGGGAGGCCGGCGGGCCTTTCCGCGGGCGCCGGGAAATAGAATGCCGGGGCATCTCCCGTCGCCGGCTGGAGTCGCTGGTAAATTTTCCACTTGCGGTCCAGGGTGTAAAAGAGGTTGGTGAACTGCCCGATGCTCTCCGAAGGGCCGAGAAACAGGATGCCGTCCCGGGCCAGGGCATAGTGGAGCAGGGGCAGGAGCTTCTTCTGCAGGGCGGCGTTGAGGTAGATCAGGAGGTTGCGGCAGGAGATGATATCCATCCGGGAGAAGGGCGGGTCTTTGAGGATATTCTGGACGGCGAAGACGACCGCCTCGCGGATTTCGTTCTTGACGTGGTAGAAGTTGTTTTTCTTGCTGAAGAACCGCCGCAGGCGTTCCTCCCCGACGTCCCGGGCGATGCTGAGGGGATAGGCCGCGGCGCGGGCTGTCTTGGCGGCGTCGCCGTCGATGTCGGTGGCGAAGATCTGGATCTGGAGGTCCATTTTCAGCTCGCCGGCGATCTCGCAGACGACGATGGCCACCGAATAGGCCTCCTCGCCGGTGGCGCAGCCGGGCACCCACACCCGCAACTGGCCCCCCTCCGGCTTCCGCTTGACGAGCTCCCGTACCTGCTCTTTCAGGGCGTGGAAGGCCTCGGCGTCCCGGAAAAAGCCGGTTACGTTGATCAGGAAGTCCTTGTCCAGGGCATGGATTTCCCCGGGATGCTCCTGGAGAAAGGCCACGTACCGGTTGATGTTGTCAACGCCGTTGACGCTCATCCGTCTCTCGATGCGCCGGATGATGGTGGGTTCTTTGTAGCCGGAAAAGTCATGCCCGATCTCGTTACGGATCAGGAAGAAAATCTTCTTCAGCGAGTCGGCGGCCTTCTCCATCTCGCTGTGCCGCTGGTGCGCCAGCCGGGTGAAGGTCTGGCGGACGTATTTCGCAAGCTGCTCGGGCATCTTGGCCGGGGGCAGGACGAAATCGGCCAGGCCGGTCTCGACGGCGCTCCGGGGCATGCCGTTGTAGGCGGCGGTCTCCGGCTCGTGCACCATGACCATGCCCAGGGATCCTTTTATCTCCCGGACGCCCTGGGTGCCATCGGCCCCGGTGCCGGAAAGGACGATGCCGATGGCCCGGTCCCCCATGTCCTCGGCCAGGGAGCGGAAAAAGAAGTCTACGGTGTGCCCCCGCGTCAGGGAGGTGGGCTCCAGCAATTGGAGCACCCCGTTGAGGATGGCCAGGTTCTTGTTGGGAGGAATGATGTAGACCGAGTTCGGCTCCACCTTTATGCCGTCGGCGGCCTGGTTGACGGGCATGGCCGTGTACCTCCTCAGCAGCTCGGGGAGGTTGCTGTCGCGGGCGGGGTCCATGTGCTGCACCAGGACGAAGGCGATGCCGCTGTCCGCCGGCATGTGCTTGAAGAACTGCTCGAAGGCGTCCAGCCCGCCGGCGGAGGCGCCGATGCCGACGATGGGGAAGGTATCTTCCGGAAGTGGCTCGCCGGCAGTTTCCGGGGACGGCGCGGCCGGCGCCGCCGCTGTGCCGGCTGGCTTCCTGGCGCGCCGGGATGACGCCGCCGGCGGCGTCGCGCCGGGTGGGGTTGCGGGGTCCACCGGTTCGGCGGCCGCGGCTTTTTTCGTCTTTCTAGCCATTTAACCTCCCCTGGTCGGGCATCTGGCTCACTGGCCAACGTTCCATTATACTATACGCCGAATGTTACAGAAGTCAAAGATTTGAAGGTTCGGAGGTCTCCGGAGATCGAGGGATTTCACAAAGATTTAGCGGCGGGGGAGACAGAGAGTTGAGACAGAGACGCTGACTTCGGGACACACTTAACGCCGGGGTTGGCATGAAGATCGGGTAATTGAAACCGCGAATAAGCACGAATTGACACGAATAGACGCTACATGCGACGAAATAAATATATGCGCCTACCAAATCCGCTATAATAGGTCCACTACTGACTGCTGGTCGCAACCACGAAACACACGAAAGACACGAAAGATAACCGATTGCAGATTCCAGATTTCAGATTCCCCGCCCGGACCATCGACTATCGACTGTTTGACTGCTTAGACTGCTTAGACTGCTTAGACTGCTTAGACTGCTTAGACTGCTTAGACTGCTTAACTGTTCAGACTGCTTAGACTGTTTTATGGCCGATCCCCTGATCCTCGGTATCGAGACCTCCTGTGATGAGACCGCTGCCGCCGTGGCGGCGGGGCGCCGCCTGCTTTCCAGCGTGGTGGCCTCGCAGGTGGAGATCCACGCTCGCTATGGGGGGGTGGTGCCGGAGGTGGCCTCACGCCAGCACCTGCTGGCCATCCTGCCCGTGATCGACCGGGCCCTGGCCGGGGCCGGGGTGGGGGCGGGAGAGCTGGCGGCCATCGCGGTCACCTACGGACCCGGCCTGGCCGGGTCGCTGCTGGTGGGGGTCAACGCCGCCAAGGGTCTCGCCCTGGCCCGGGGCCTGCCCCTGATCGGCGTCAATCACCTGGAAGCCCACATCTATGCCAATTTCATCGAGCACTCAAGCAGTCAGGCAGTCGAGCAGTCAAGCAGTCGAGCAGTCGAGCAGTCGAGCAGTCAAGCAGTCGAGCAGTCAAGCAGTCGGCAGTCGGCAGCCGGCAGTCGCGGCGGGGAACTCAATAACTCAATGAACTCAACGAACTCAACGAACTCAATGAACTGTTCCGGCGGGGCGGAGGGGGGTCCCGCTTCGTACCTCCCATCTCCCACCTCCGAATTCCCCCTGCTCTGCCTGATCGTCTCGGGCGGGCACACCGACCTGGTGCTGATGGAGAAGCACCTGGACTACCGGCTGGTGGGCCGGACGCGGGACGACGCCGCCGGCGAGGCGTTCGACAAGGCCGCCCGGCTCCTCGGCCTGGGCTACCCCGGCGGCCCGGCCGTCCAGGAGTCCGCCCCGAAGGGGGACGCCCGCCGGCTGAAGTTGCCCCGGGCCTGGTTGAGGGGCACCGACGACTTCAGCTTCAGCGGGTTGAAGACCGCCCTGTGGCAGGTGGTGCACCGGGGGGCGCTGTCGTCGACGCCGGGGGACGGGCGTCCGGGCACCTACGACGCGGCCGCGTCCTTTCAGGAGGCGGTGGTCGAGGTTCTGGTAACCAAGACCGTCGCGGCGGCCAGGAACTATGGCGTGCGGACCCTCCTGGTGGCCGGGGGCGTCGCCGCCAACCGGCGGCTGCGGCAGCGGTTCGAGGAGGAGTGCCCGGTCCCCCTGCGGATTCCGCCCCTCTCCCTCTGCACCGATAACGCGGCCATGGTGGCCGCCTGCGGCTATTACCGCTGGCAGGCCGGGCGGCTTTCCGGCTATGACCTGGACGCCGTCCCGGGGCTGGGGCTGGGGAGTGGTTAGAAGGTTAGAAGGTTAGAAGGTTCATAAGGTTTATGAGGTTTGCAGGTTTGAAAGTTCGTCATGTCAGAACGGCGTTGCCACTGACTATCATTGCTACGAAAATAGGCTGTCACCCTGAGCCGGAGCCCTGAGCGAAGCGAAGGGGCAGGCGAAGGGTCTTTGCTCTCGCCGCCCGGGAAAGAACTTGTCCTGAGCAGCCGAAGGATTCTTCGACTCCGACTCGCTTACGCTCGTCTTCGCTCAGAAAGACATTTTCATCCGTGATGGTGCGCCACCGACGCATGGGTGATTGATTCCAGATTCGAAGATTCCCCGGCCCAGGTTGCCGGCAGCGGATAGCCGACAGCCGATAGCCGCCGGCTGCTCTTTCAACCTTCCAACCTTATAAACCTTAAGAACTTTATAAACCCGTCGCCCGGGCGCGGATCAGCGGGCAGTAGCCGCAGCGGCCCAGGCGGCAGTAGCGGTGGTAGAGGTGCAGCAGTCCCTGCTGCTGCCTGGCCCTGGGCTCCGGGGCCAGCCCGGGTAATCTTTCCCTCATGGTCCGGAGGAAAAGGTTGTCCCCCCCCGGAGGACAGTCCGCGTACAGCTCCAGGGAGCGGGAGCGGAGCCGGCGTTCGCCCCGGAGGTTTCCCAGGGCGTAGAAGAAGGGCAGGACGATGTTCACCATCATATCCCGGCGGCGGTCGAGGCCCAGCAGCCCCGGGCTGAGCGGCGCGGGAACGCCGAAGTCCAGATGGTCTCGCCAGTAGTCCCCGGCGGGGACGGCCAGGCTCTTCTCGATCCCGGCGGCGGTGTGCAGGAGGGGAAGGAGGGCCGCCGCCGGGTCGGGCCGCCAGACCCTGTCCAGGAGATAGGCCGCGGCCGCCAGCCGGCGGGGTGGGGTGTTGGCGGGGCGCACCTTGAAGAAACGCCAGTCGGCCCGCCGCAGGGCCGGCCGCCGCCGCCAGGCGGCCCATTCCCGTTCCAGCTCGTCAATGAAGGGGTGGGGTGAAGGATTCCAGATTCCAGATTCCAGATTCCAGATTCCCCCGGGGGGGATTCCAGATTCCAGATTCAAGATTACAGATTCCCCACCCACGCTGCCCACCGCCGACTGGCGACTGTCGACTGCCGACTGCTTGACTGCCGACTGCTGAGACTGCTCGACCGCCGACTGCCGATTGCTGACCGCCGACTGCTTGACGGCTCGACGGCTCGACTGCTGAGACTGCTCGACTCGCTGACTGGGAAGAAGCCCGGCGCTGCCGAGCAGGAGGGCTTCGAGGGAGGGCGCCGGGTGGCGGCAGGCCAGGGGGTGGAGACGGTGGAGGGGAAGGGCCCGGGCCAGTCGCCGGAAGGGGAGCTGGTTAAGGCTGTAGCCCAGGGACTCCATGAGCCCTTCGTAGAGCACCTGGGCCGGGGGGGTGCGCCCCATGGCGCGGCAGAAGCCATCGGCCTTGGCGCGGAAGCGGAGCTCGCCGGCCCAGCCGACCAGTCGGGGGATGGCCGCCGGGTCACCCCGGGCCGCCGCCGGGCAGGGCTTCCGTTCCGGGAAGAGGGCCGGCGCCTCCGGCGACGGCAGGCCTGCCTCCAGCACGGGCGGCGCCCGGCCGCCAGGCAGGGCGCTGCCGGCGCCGGGGCGCCGGGGGACGACCTGGAAGACCACCCCCCGGTAGGACGGGTTGGCGTCGTGGCCGTGCCCCTTCCAGAAGCCGCGGCTCAGGTCTATCTCGATGTCCCCGGTGACCAGCTCCCCGCCGGCCCCGGCCACCACGGCCCCGGTAAAGTCCGGGCCGGGGCCGGGATTGGGCGCGCCGGGAAAGACGACCCGGACCGGTCCGCCGGACGGCCCGGTCAGTTCCGGCAGGGCGAGACGGCGCCAGGCCCGGGCGAGGCGGCGTTCGGGGACGGCTCTGCTTGCAGTCATGGGTTTATGAGGTTCGTAGGGTTCATAAAGTTTATAAGGTTTATAAGGTTATAAGGTTGAGAAGGTCAGCCCACAGCCAACAGCTATCAGCTATCAGCTGTCGGCTATCAGCTATCGGCTATCGGCTATATCGGCTATCGGCTATCAGCTATCGGCTATCGGCGGACGGCTACTCCCTGCTACTCTTGCTACTTTTCCTACTCTTCCTACCCTTCCTACCCTTCCTACCCTTCCTACCCTTCCTACCCTTCCTACCCTTCCTACCCTTCCTACTCTTCCTACCCTTCCTACTCTTCCTACCCTTCCTACTCTTCCTACCCTTCCTACCCTTCCTACCCTTCCTACTCTTCCTACCCTTCCTACCCTTCCT
>JACQUA010000047.1 GCA_016210565.1 Chloroflexota bacterium | reverse complement strand
AGTGCCGTTGCCCAGTCGTCCATATTCCCCCGAACCCCAGGCCCAGACGGTGCCGTCGGACTTCAGGGCCAGACCGTGGCGATAGCCGCCGGCGATGGCGGTCACCCCGCTGAGACCGGATACCTGAACCGGCGTAGAGCTGTTAGCGAGAGTGCTGTTGCCCAGTTGGCCATCAGTATTTTTCCCCCAGGCCCAGACGGTGCCGTCGGACTTCAGGGCCAGACTGTGGAACAAGCCGCCGGCGATGGCGGTCACCCCCGTGAGATTGGACACCTGAACCGGCTGCCAGCTTTGACCGATAGCGCCGTTGCCCAGTTGTCCATCAGTATTATTCCCCCAGGCCCGGACGGTGCCGTCGGACTTCAGGGCCAGACTGTGGTAATAGCCGCCAGCGATGGCGGTCACCACCGTGAGATTGGATGCCTGCACCGGCGTATAGCCGATAGGGGTTGCGCCGTTGCCCAGTTGACCATAACTGTTATTCCCCCAGTCCCAGACCTCCCCTTGCGCCAGGGCTATTGAGGGGGAGACCAAGAATCCGCCGGCTAATAGAAAAAATATACTTGCCAGGCGCAGCAGGATATTCCCACCACCCCGGAAAACCTTTTTCGTTGGATGCATCGCATTGCTCCCCTTCCCATTGAGGTGGAACAGGTGACTTTCGCCCGCATCAAGCAGCAAGAACAATATGTTAAGAGTTGCGGCTAGACTATGAACCTTACGGACCCGGCGAACTCTGGCGGCTCTTGCCTGCTGATTAAACCACATCGGCGGAAAATGGTCAAGCGACATACGTGGGTGGTTCAATGCAGTTGTGATTGACGTAATAGGGTGATACCTATTCAGAGACAGAACGAAAGGAGTACACAAATGGCAAAGTATAGACTGATTACCCTCGGTAAGGGGAAGAAAATCGTAGAGGCAGACAGCATCAAACAAGCGTTTGCTAAGGCCGAAAAGAGCGGGGTTAGGCGATCCTCATTGATAGGGATACGCCGGGAACCGTCTGCCAACGGGCGCGAATACGAGTCCTACTTGGTCCCCCCGCCGAAAACGGCAAAGAAACGAAAGCCAGCCAAGAGGAAGAAGTAAATTCGATACTCCCGCAAGTCAAGTGGACTACCAACGCCTGAACGCAGGAGCTATATACGAGTCTGAGTCATTTACTTTGGGCTTCTGTGTATTTAGCGGCGGGTTCTTGCCAGCATGACTTTTACGGTAGTCGGCCAGCAGACGGGCTTCGGCATTAGCGGCTTCGTCTGATGGTGTCTTCCGTTTACGAAAATGCGTACAAGTCGAAAACCTTGTTTTCTCCTTGTGGTTTAGAAGCCTCTGGCGAATTGATGTATCGCTCTTGCCGATGTACATCACCATGTCGCCCTTCTTCTTGCCTATTTCGTAGACGCCTGATTCCTTCAATGAAAGCGCATCCTGTATGACAGCATCCGTGAACGGTATCCATTCGGCTTTGATGGGCATCGAACACCTCCGAGAGAATTTTGCCTGATTATACCAAACTTGTGATTGACGCGACTACGGCTAGTCTGTTACCCTTCGGCAAAAAAGCCGGGGGTGACAATTGGGAGTATTCGCACGACTGGTTAATCTAATGTTTGACTACGTAGGCAAGGCTACCAAAATCGAACTACCGACGTGCAAATTCTGCGGGTCTAGGGATACCGTCAAGAATGGCCACCGTAAGGGCACGCAGTACTACATCTGCAAGAACTGCGGTAAAGGCTTCGTGGACAACAAGGGCCTGCCCAGGATGCGATACCCAATGGATGTGGTGGCCAAAGGCGTCTATGACTACTACGCCGGTACGTCCCTTACCAAGATTCGGGAGGGGATAGCCCAGCAATGGAACCTTTACCCCGCAGATTCGGCGGTCTACACTTGGCTGCGAATGCTCACCAAGAAGGCAATCGCCGAGGCTAAGAAGTACCCCATCTCGGTAGGTGACAAATGGGTATGTGACGAAACCGTGGTTTCCCTGAGTGGTGAGAAGTACTGGTACATCGACATCATAGACGCCGACACCAGATTCTTGCTGGCTGCCAAGATATCCCCGAACCGGACCATCAAGGATATCAAGGCTACTTTCGAGGAAGCAAAGGAAAAGGCTGGCAAGAGTCCCAGCGAAATCCTGAGCGATGGTTGGGCGGGATATCCCGATGCCGTCGAGCAAGTCTTTGGAGCGGATACCAAGCACGCCGTCGGCAGCCCCTTCAAGCAGGATGATCTGAACACAAATCTCATCGAACGCTGGCACGGGACACTCAAGGATAGGCTCAAGCCAATGCGAGGCATGGACAGGTCAAAAGTCATGCAACTTGTGCTTGACGGCTTTATCTTCTATTACAACTATTTCCGCCCCCACGAAGGGCTAGAAGGGGAGACGCCCGGAGAAGCAGCTAAGGTGAAGTTTCCGTTCCGTAGCTGGTTCGATGTGGCCGAAAGTCTAAGGCCGAAACCCGAACCGTTGCCGAGGGACAAGTGAGGAATGAGAGCACCGTACAGGCTTAGAAAAAGTTACAGGTCAGGGAGAAGAAAACCATTGATTCGTTCTGAGATAGGAAAGGCTAGGTAGCTATATGGTAACTTCGACGGGCACACAATTGAAGGCAGAGTTAGACAAACTGGCTCAAATATTGTTGAAATTAGAGGGTGTGAACGGTTGTGAGATATACGAGATGGTTGACGGTCTATCGGTAATCTACTTAGATGGCGAGGACAACCACAAAGTCGTACATACCGGCGAGGCTTTAGCACATGCCTTTGACCAGTGTTTGAGTGGACACTATGAGACAGAAGGGGAATGGGCAGAGGTGAGCGTTCGGTGGTCAGGTGGTAGAGACGAACAACGGGTGGCACGGTTGGTAGTGGAGTTGCCATGCAGTGTTGCTTGCGTTGCGGATGCCGTTAGATTATTCGGTAACGCAATTTCGTTATTGCCGCATGACATTGTGAGCAAGTAACCATGATGTCCTCGGGGCTCGTGGCTAACCGTGTACGGCCTAGTCGGGAGTGGAAGTACGGCGTACGAATCTTGCGACCACAGACTATTCTTTCTTGGTGGATAGGCGCGTGGTCATCTATGTCACATTCACAAAGCCAGTCGCTACGCCGCAACGCTACTGCCCTAGCTTCTCTTTCCATTGGAGTCAACAAGCGTGCCATGCTGAGAATTCTAACGCAAAAAGGATGTCCCGTCAATCAATAAAGAGCGGAACCACGTGGGTCAACGAGCCCCCGTAGGGTCCGTTTCCCCGCAACTTTCCACCCGGGCAAGCTCCCGATCCACTCGGGAGCACGGGGCCACAACTTTCCCTGCCCCCGCAGGCTAAAGACCTGTCCCGACACGTCGGGACTCTCGGAACGGGGTGGCCACGCGCCTACACCGTCACGGTTGATTCCGGGCGATGTTGTAGGGTAAGATGTGGGACAGCGGTGGAGACTCAGGCGCGCCGGCCAGAACAGGTGGTCAGCGCCGGAGAGCCAGGTCTGGCAAAGGGAGAAGAGTTTCCTTTTTACGAAAATGTCCCCCTGAGCCGAAGCCCTGAGCGAAGCGAAGGGGCACTCGAAGGGTCTTTCGTCCTCGCCGGTTCGAAAGATTCTTCGACTACGCTCGCGGCGCTCGCTTCGCTCAGAATGACAGCGCACGCCATTTTCGTCCTTCATTGTCCCGACTCGTCGGGATGGCTGATTGCTCTTTGGAAGCTGGTATTTGATTTTTGGAGTTTCCGGCTTGTTCCGGGCCAGGAGGTAAAAGTCATGGAATACCGCAGGCTGGGCAGATCAGGACTCAAGGTCTCGGAAATGGGGCTGGGGTGCAACGCTTTCGGAGGCCGGGCGGACGAACCGGCTTCGCTCGCCGTCATTGCCCGCGCCCTCGACCTGGGGGTCAATTTCATCGATACCGCCGAAACGTATACCGGGGGGCGGTCTGAGGAGATAATCGGGAAAGCGGTCAAGGGCAAACGTTCCCGGGTCATCATCGCCACCAAATTTGGACACCCCAGCAGGGCCGGCCCCGCCGATCAGCGTGGCTCGCGGGGCTATATGATGAAGGCCGTGGAGGCGAGTTTGAAGCGTCTGGACACGGACTACATCGATCTCTATTATTTTCATTATCCGGATCCCGATACCCCTATTGAAGAAACGCTGCGGGCCATGAACGACCTGGTGCGCACCGGCAAGGTGCGCTATCTGGGGTGCTCCAATTTTGCCGGCTGGCAGCTATGCGAAGCCACGTGGACCGCCAGGCTTCATAACCTGGACCCGCTTGTGGCGGTGGAGTCCATGTACCACATCCTGGACCGTGGCATTGAGGAGGAGCTGGTCCCCTGCTGCCAGGCCTATGGGGTAGGGGTGGTGCCGTGGGGGCCGCTGGCGGGAGGCTTCCTGACCGGCAAGTACCGCCGGAGTGAAATGCCCCCCGGCGCCCGACTGTCGGGCCGGCCCGGCCGTTACTCGGCCTTTCTGAACGATCCCGGCTTCGACCAACTGGCGAAGCTGGAGGCCTTTGCCAGGGAACGCGGCCACAGCGTGGGGGAGCTGGCGATAGCCTGGCTGCTGGCCCGTCCCTGGCTGGGTTCGGTCATCTCCGGAGCCACCAAACCTGACCAGGTAGCTGCCAACGTTGCCGGGGCTAACTGGAAGCTGACTCCGGAAGATATGGCCGCGGTGGATACGGCATTGGGGAAGCTGAGAAGTCCGAACTACGAATGACGGGCCAATGACGAAGTCCGAATGACGAATGACCAAACAATCACCCATGCGCCGATGGCGCACCATGAAGGATGAAAATGTCATTCTGAGCGAAGCGAGCGCAGCGAGCGTAGTCGAAGAATCTTTCGGGGCGGGGAAGCAAAGACCCTTCGCCTGCACCTTCGCTTCGCTCAGGGCTTCGGCTCAGGGTGACATTTTCAGAGCAAATGACGAATGACGATACCTGTCCCCGCGCAGGGGGGGATTCGAATGACGAATCAATGACGAGTGACGAGATAATCACACGGGGACACGACGACTTTGAGGCCGCCAGGGCGGAACAAAAGACTGAATCCGAAGCACTAAACCCGAATCCCCAAACTCTAGACAACTTCGAGTACCAAAATTCCAAACCGACGAGGGATTCCGAGGTGCGGGAGTTTCGAAACTCAGACCTGGGCGGGATGGGTTCCGACATTTGAACATTGGGCATTTTGAATTTGCTCAGAAAATAGGCTGTCACCCTGAGCGTAGTCGAAGGGTCTTTGGTCCCGCGCCCCGCCCCGAAAGATTCTTCGACTACGCTCGCTGCGCTCGCTTCGCTCAGAATGACATTTTCATCCTTCATGGTGCGCCATCGGCGCATGGGTGATTGTTTAGGATTTCGTTTTTCGGATTTAGGATTGTTTCCAACGTGGTTCCTGTTTTCCGAGCAGACTGTGATTACGGAGGTTTTTCAATGGCTAACCATGACCCGACGGTTAAGGTTGCGGCGGTCCAGGCCGGTCCGGTGCTCCGGGACGCCCCTGAATGGTTCGACCCGGAAGCAACGCTGAACAAAGCGACAAGGCTCATCGAAGAAGCCGGAACCAACGGGGCCAGGCTCATCGTGTTCCCTGAATGCTGGATGCCCTGTTTCCCGTACTGGTCGCTGGACTACGCTGACCGGGGTCCCTTCGTGGATATCTGGGCCAGGTTCCTCCATAGTTCCGTCGAAGTGCCCGGGCCGGAAACCGAGGCGCTATGCCAGGCGGCCAAAAGGGCCGATGCCTACGTAGTTATGGGCATCAACGAGCGGGACCGGAAGTTCCGGGGGAGAATGTACAATTCCATTCTTTACGTGAGTCCGCGGGGCGAAGTGCTCGGAACCCACCGGAAGATATGCAACACGGTGCAGGAACGGTTCTTCCATACCCCGGGAGACGGCGGGGACAATCTCAAGACGGTGTTCCCGACCGAGATAGGCTTCGTCGGCGGATCCATGTGCGGGGAGCACTCCCAACTAACCCTGATGTATTACTGGATTATGCAGGGCATCCAGGTACATTGTTCCCTGTGGCCGGGGCGGGTGGGACTGGAAACGATAACCGACGTGAGCACGCGGGCGCTGTGCATCTCCGCCGGCGCCTTCGCTGTACTTGCTGCTACCTATATGCCGGAAGAAGCGCAGCCAAAGAACTTCTACCGGAACAGCCTTTTCAGCGTTCCCGGAGGGTTTGTGGGTGGCAGCGGTATCGTGGGTCCGCACGGCCAGTACATAGCGGGCCCGGTTTACCACCGGGAGACTATAGTGTACGGCGACATCGACCTGTCGGATATTGACCGGAGCCGCCACGCCGCCAATTTGACCGGCATCTACAGCCGGTGGGACCTGATCAACATCAGTGTTCGCCAGGAGAGCTATGAGCCGGCGGTCTCAATGAAGTCGCCGGGAGGGATGACGGCCGCCGGACCGGAGTCCGGCCTGGCAGCGAGGGTGGCGCGGCTGGAGCAAGTTGTGATTGGGCTGGAGTCGCGGCTGGATGGTGCGGTGCGGCAGCAGGGGAAATAGGCGGGGAGGGGCAAGCGGCAGCGTTTTGATTCCATCCTGGCGTTGCTGATGAGTTGTATTGTCACAATGCGGCCAACCGGCCAGAAAGGGCTGCGAAGAAAATGCCAAGAAACGAGTGGAAGCGCCAGAAGGCATTGATGAACAAGAGAGCCAGAGACAGGCGAAGGGTCAGGGGCGCCGCGGCGCGCTCCGGCGGGGAGGCCGTGCAGTATCCGCTGGCGACCGTCATTTACTATGGCCCGGACAATAGGAAAGCAACCAAGGTTGCAGTGGGCATTCTCCGCCGGCTTGACGAGGAGCCGGAGGTCCTCAGGCGCTGGGTCGGGGATTCCGTCGTTGGCGACGCGCGCATTCAGGGCGAGATCGCTGATTTCATCAAAGAGCACCGGGTGCGGTCGGTCATAGTGAACGAGGGAGTATCAGGCTGTCCCCATGAGGAGGAAAAGGATTATCCCCTGGGGGAGTCGTGTCCATTCTGCCCTTTCTGGAAGGACAGACCCCGCAACCTGGGCAAGGGCTTCTTGCTGAGGAGGTTTCCGGAAGAGGCGAGCGCCGGCCCCTTCCCCGAACCGCAGAGTTGATACAAACGGTGCTGACATGGGTAGTGCATGAACCGGGGGTTTGGTGGCGCTACCCCCGTAGCGACACCCCTTGCGGGTGTCGCATCAGCGCAAGGCGCCATCAGACATACTGGCTGACTGCCGGCACTGAGGGATTCCCGCCTTCCCAGGAATGGCTGTTTTTTGCGAAGCGGGAATGACGGTGTATGAATCGGGAACGACCCCGACGAATCGGGGTCGCTACGGCCACTGGACTGGCCTGCGCCGGCCCATTTCGTTGATGATTGCGATCCAGCCTTCACAGGCGGGGACGCCTGTGCCACCAAGCGGGACGCTCAGGCGCCGGCTTTTTGGCCCAGCTTGACCCTGCCCGTAACGGGTGGGATGGTTGCCACCAGCACCGAGGCAACGCCGGCCACGCTGGCCAGCGCGAACCAGGTACCCTGGTAACTTCCCCAGGTATCGAAGGCCCATCCGGCCATCAACGGTCCGATGATGTTCCCCACCATGGTCACGCCCAGGGCAAAGCCGTGCATGGCGCCGAAGTTCTTCCTGCCGAAGTATTCCCGGAGCAGGGAAACCCTCAGGGTGACGGCGCAGCCCCAGCCGGTGCCGAAAAAGACCAGAAACGGTACGAGCGCCCATGTCTGTCCCATTCCGGCCAACCCGAAAAGCAACAGGCCGATGCCTGAAAAGGAATAGCCGATCGCCCCTGCCTTTTTCTTGTTGACCGTGTCGGCAAACCAGCCGAAGCCAATCCGGCCGGCTATGCTCGCCAGGGGTACCATGGTGGCCACGAAGGCGGCCGTTGACCGGCTCATGCCGATACTGCTGAGATAGGGCATGACGTGGACGACGACGGCGTTGACCACAAGTATCTGGCACATATTGGCCAGGGAGATGTGCCAGAAGGTGGCGGTCTTCAGCCCCTGCCTGGCGGGGATATCTACCTCGGGGACCTCAGTCTCGCCGTTGTTGTTTTCGGCGGCGCCGGGCGACGCCCCATCCGGAAGATAGCCGTATTGCTCCGGTTTGTCCCGGACTAGCAGGGATAGCGGCAGGGTGACGACCCATACCCCCAGTCCCAGGTAGAGCATCGAGTCCCGCCAGCCGAAGTTGTCCACCATGGTGGTCACCAGCGGGACGAGCAGGCCTCCCAGGGCGAAGCCCGAACTCATGATCCCGCTGGCGATGCCCACTTTTTTGCGGAACCAGTGGGCCACCGCGGTCAGGAGCACCGTGGCCGTGCAGGCGCTGGTACCGACGGCTATGAGGAAGAAGGCCACATAGAACATGCCGAGGGAATCGATGCGGCTCAGCACTACCAGGCCGGCGCCGGTGATAACGCACCCGGCGAATATCATCTTGCGGGGACCCCACCGGTCCACCGCTACTCCGACCAGCGGCGCCAGGAGGCCGGTTTCCAGGCCCCGGAGCGAGGCGCCGAGAGAAATCTGGGTATAGCTCCAGTTGAACTCCCCGGCGATGGGCTCGAAAATGGCCGTAAAGCCGTAGTTGATGATCCCGGAGGTGTACAGGGCAATGAGGACACATCCCGTCACCACCCACCACCCGTAGAATATGGTGCGGCGCTCTCTGGTTTCAGGCATAGGGTCCTTTGATTGTGATAATATACCACAGTCAAAGGAAAATGACGAAGTCCGAATGACGAATGACCAAAGAAGAACCCAGAGGTCAGAATTGACCGGAGCCATTGTGTGTTTTCACTGACTTCTGAATTCGTCTTGCATGATTGCTCATTCAGACTTCGTCATGCGTAATTGCTCTGAAAATGTCACCCTGAGCCGAAGCCCTGAGCGAAGCGAAGGTGCAGGCGAAGGGTCTTTGCTTCCCCGCCCCGAAAGATTCTTCGACTACGCTCGCTGCGCTCGCTTCGCTCAGAATGACATGTTCATCCTTCATGGTGCCCGCTGCAAGCGGGCATGGGGGATTGTTCGGTCATTCGCCATTCGGACTTCGTCATCGGTCATCTCCGGAGGTTACGTTGGACCCGCAAATGGAAAAATACCTGAAGCCGACGCCGGTCATCGATTGCGACCATCCCGCCATCAGGGAAAAGGCGAGCGCCCTGACCGAGGGGCAGGAGAATGCAACGGAGAGGGCCAAACGTCTCTTTTATTTCGTGCGGGACCGGATAAAGTACAACATCTACGTTTCGAAATCCTCCGCGGAGAACTTCCGGGCCAGTAATACCCTGGCCCGGGGGGAGGGATACTGCGTCCAGAAGAGCGTGCTGCTGGTGGCCCTGGCCCGGGCGGCGGGCGTACCGGCCGGTCTCGGTTTCGCGAGAATAAGGAACTGCCTTCTTCCGGAGAAGGCGGTCAGGTGGCTGGGCACGGACATCCTTCCTTTCCACGGCTACGCCGAGCTATATCTCGACGGCAAATGGGTCAAGGCCACCCCGTCCTTCGATACCGAGATGTGCGAGAAGGTCCGGATTGTGCCCGTGGAGTTCGACGGCCGGAGCCACGCCATGCTTCACTCCCACAACCGGGACGGTAAGTTGCACATCGAATATCTCAAGCACCTGGGCGAACACTATGACGACCTGCCCCTGCAGATGCTCTGGGACACGTTGATCACGCACGTCGGCAGGCACGTGCTGGAACCGCCGCCGAAGACGGAGGCGGGCAGTGAGAAGTGAAAGTGAGAAGCAGGAGGTGAGATGTAGGCCGTCATTGGCGAGCGAAGCGAAGCAATGACGGTCCATTTTCATCCTTCATGGCGGGCCCCCAGCGCGTGAGGGATTGTTAGCCGAAGATGGGCAGTTTTGGGAACCGGCCCCCGAGGATGGCCTCGGATGGCGTTCCGAGCCAGTCCTCCAGTATCGTGGCGTACACGGACCGGAAGTCGGTGGTGAAACTGAGGTTGCCGTTGTACAGGTTGCCGAGGTCCACAGGCGGCCCGTGCAGGCCCCCGGCTACCGGCGCTCCGATAGCGAACGCCGGCGCCGCCGCGCCGTGGTCTGTGCCGTTGGAGCCGTTGCCCGGAACGCGCCGTCCGAACCCCCACCAGGTCGTGATGACTACGTCTTTGTCTTTGCCCAGGACTTTCATGTCGCTGTAGAAGGCATAGACTGCCTCGCTCACGGCGGAAAGTAGCCGAGGGTGCATTCGCTGGGGCGATCCATGTCTATAACCGGGACCTTAGTTTCAGTGTCAGTCCGATCTTAGCCGTCAAGCCATTTCGAAGTAATACAATCGAAGGGAAAAAGATTACGAAGTTAAGACATTTGCCTGCTGAATGCTTTGCCGGGTGGCGGATTTGCACGAAGATGAAGCAAAATGATATCATAATGTATCTGAGGCGAATCATGGGGAAACAGGATGAGCCTCGAAAGTTCCCCGGCTTTTCCAGGGAAACCCGGTATCCGGGGGGTAGAGGGTCAGGGTGGCGGCTTTTGCGGGATCGCCGGAATTCCGGGCCACACCCGCGATGCATCGCGGGGCCACCGGCTGTACTGTGGCGCCGGTTGTTTTTTCGGAACACGGATTTAGTGAGATACTGTAGAAAGGCAGCCGGATGGACGCAGCTCAGTCCTTTGCGGAGAACGCAGCCAATACCAGGTTCGAAGATATTCCTGCCGAGGCGGTAAGGGTCGCCAGGATGGATGTCCTGGACACCATAGGGCTTGCCCTGGCAGCGAGTACACTGGCGCCCGGGTGCCGTGAAGTAGCCGAGCTGATCAAAGATGGCGGTGGCAAGGAAGAAAGCACCATATTGGGCTTTGGCGGGAAGGTACCGTCGTGGATGGCGGCGTTTGCCAATGGCACGCAGGCCCATTCCCTTGAGTTCGACGATGTTCATGAGGTGGCCAGGGTCCACGCCGGTGTAACCGTCGTCCCCGCCAGCCTCGCTGTCGCCGAGCGGGTGGGGAAGGTGGATGGGAAGAGCTTCCTGACGGCGGTGATTGTGGGAATCGATCTGGCCTGCCGGCTGGCGATGGCGGCTCCCATAACCAGGAGCTGGCACGCTACCGGCATCTACGGGATTTTCGGCGCGGCGGCCGCCGCCGGGAGGATCCTGGGGCTGAGGGCCGACCGCATACAACATGCTCTGGGCATCGCTTATTCCCAGGCGGCGGGTAATGCCCAGGCCAGCAGCGATGCGGTGCTGACGAAGCGTCTGCAGGCCGGCTTTGCGGCCAAGGGCGGCGTTCTCTCGGCGTTGCTGGCGGAAAAGGGCATTACAGGAGCGATAAACAGCCTGGAAGGTGAGTTTGGATTGTATAAAGTCTACCATGGCGGAAAGTATGACCGAGAGGTCCTGACCTCGGAGCTGGGCAAGCGCTTTGAGGCGGCCAACCTCACGTTCAAGCCCTATCCCTCCGGCCGGGGCACCCACGCCTCTATCGACGCCACCCTGGAAATCGTCCGCGAACACGATATTAAGCCGGAAGATATAGATACCATTACGGTATTCAAGAGCCGCACCGCCGCCAGGATAGAAGGCGGAGAGAAGAAGAAGAGACCCACCGATGTGGTCGATGCACAGCTTAACGTGCCGTTCACCGTGGCCACGGCGGCCGTCAAGAGAAGGGTCGGCCTGAGGGACTTCCTGCCCGAGGCCCTCAAAGACCCTGCCGTTCTCGCGGTGGCTCAAAAGGTAAACGTGGAACCATATCCGGAATTCAGCCCGGATGACTTTCACCCCGGGATTACGGAGATCAAGACCAGAGCGGGGAAGGTGTACCGCAAGCGGGTGGATGAGCCCTATGGCAATCCGAGGAATCCGATTCCCAGGGAACACCTGGTACAGAAATTCATGGACTGCGCTTCCAGCGCTGCCAGACCGGCGACAGAGAAGAATATCAAAGAAGTAGTGGAGACGGTCATGAAGCTGGAAGAAGTAAGAGATGTGAGCGCCATTATCCGGCTGCTGGCATAGAGAACATGGCCGGCAGATGAACAACGTAGACTTGCCAGCCTGAAAACAGGGAGGTGTTACAAGGCAGTCATAATCCAATGAGACGACCACGCAATCCGTATCCGATAAGATTCCGATATTCAGGAAGGAAATCAAATGAAAGGCAAAGCGATTGCTAGAGTGACCTTGATAGGGCTGCTCTGCTCTGTCCTGGTGTTTATGGCCTGCAGTCCGCAGCAGGCGGCGGCGCCCACGGTGACAGCCCCCACGGCCGGCCCGGTCGGGGCCAAGCCTCAGGGATGGGAAGCCGACTGGCAGGCGACCCTGGCCGCGGCCAAAAAGGAAAACAATCTGAGCATCTACACCGCGGCCGGCAGCGAAGTGCGCACCCAGATCGGCAAGTGGTACAAGGAGAAATTCGGACTGGAGATAGATTGGACGCCGATACCGGCGGCGCAGACCAGCCCGAAAGTCTTCCGCGAGCGCCAGTCCGGGTTGTACCTGGTGGATATCCAGATGGGGGCGCTTTCCCGGCAGTTGGGCGAAATGAAGCCTGCCGGTATCCTCGCCCCGATAAAACCCCTTCTCATCCTGCCCGAAGTCCTGGACAAAAATGCCTGGTTCGGCGGCGACATACCGTGGGTGGACAACGACAAAGCGTATACTCTTAACAACCTCCTTTCGCCCGAGCACCGGATTGCCATAAACACCAATCTGGTCAAACCTGGCGAAATCACATCCTACAACGACCTGCTGGACCCCAAGTGGAAGGGGAAGATCGCCCTGATTCACCCTATTCTGAATGGGCGAGTACCCGCCATTCTACATACCATCATGGGGCCGGACTACCTGCGGAAGCTGGCGGCGCAGCAACCGGTGATAACGGAAAACCAGAGGCTGGGTTTCGAATGGGTGGCCCAGGGCAAATACCCTATCATGATATTCAGCCGGACCGATGAATTCATGGAGTTTGAACGGGCCGGAGCGCCAATCGCCAAGGCGATAGCTAAGGAAGGCACCACGCTGGCTGGCGGGGCAATCACCTTCTCCATGCTCGATCGCTCACCCCATCCCAATACTACCAAGATATTCGTGAACTGGTGGATGGGCAAGGAGTTGGGGATTCAATTGAGCAAGTTCCTCGCTTTGCAGGCGGCCAGGCTGGACGTGCCCACCGACCACCTGCCTCCGGACATAATGCGTGATCCTAAAGTCAAGTATGTAAACGCTGAAACCGAGGATTTCCAGGAAAAGCAGGCCAAGCTTAGAGACCTGGTGCAGGAAATTTTTGGTTCTATGTTGAAATAGCTCGTTCTCCAGGGCCTCCCCCCGGAACTTTCCAGGGGGAGTCCCTGGAAGGCTGATCGTCCAGGGTGTGAGGATGTCAGGAATGACCCACGGGCAATCCCTGCTTCCGCCACGGGCATAATGCTCACCACACAGACACAGAGGCGCGGGGAAGCTGTCCGGCGAACAAACCGGCGCCGATTGTGTCGTCTCATTGGCTCTGTATCTCTGTGGTGAACCCCCATGCTTTTCGATGAAGAGTGACAAAAGGAAGGAATTTGGGCCCAACCGAGCATATCGTCAACTGGATCGTTAGTACGGGCTATGATCAAATGCCCGCAGAAGCAAAGATGGTGGCGCAGGAGACCTGTTTTGACTGCCTGGGCACATTGCTGGCCGGTTCGGCGCAACCCATCGGTATAACCATCACCAGCTATGTCCAGGATTGGGGGGGCAAGGGTGAAAGCACGATCATCCCCGGTGGACAGCTCGTGCCCGCCGGCAACGCCGCCTTTGCCAACGGGACTCTCGCCCACGCCCTGGACTACGACGACTGGTCCAGCGCGTTTTCCCATTCGGCCTCGATTCTTTTTCCGGCGCTCCTGGCCCTGGCGGAGAAGACGGGCTCTTCCGGGCGGGATGTTGTCGAGGCATACATCACAGGCCACGAGGTGGGATGGGCGGTGCGGCCGCCGGGCCACGACGACCAGCCTTTTCACCGGATGGGCGTGTGCGGGCGCATCGGCGCCGCTGCCGCGTGCGCCAAACTGCTCAAGCTGGCCCCCGGGCAGGTAACGATGGCGCTGGGGATCGCCGGTTCCATGGCCTCGGGTCTGGGCCATAACATCGGCTCCATGACCAAGCCGCTCCACGCCGGCCTGGCCGCGCGCGATGGCGTGATGGCGGCGGAGCTGGCCTCCCGCGGCTGGACCGCCGGAGAACATATTCTGGAGCATCCCAGCGGCTTTATCGAGGCTTTCTTCGGCGCCGGTGACAACGCCCGGGCCCTGGTGGAACGCGTCGGCAATCCCTACCGTATCCACAATATGGTCAAGTTCAAGAAGTATCCCTGCGGGGGCGCGAACCACTATACCATAGACGCGCTGCTCGAGTTGATGCGGGAGCACCATTTCGATTACCGCGACGTGGAGGAAGTAGAAGTAGAGCAGGGCTACTACTCGATGTACATCGACCCTTTGTACTTGAGAAAGCCGAAGGACCGGTTCGGGGCTGAATTCAGCATGGTGTACAACGCCGCCGCAACGCTGGTACTGGGAAAAGTAGATATCGATGCATTTTCCGAGGAGCGCATCAAGGATCCCCGGATACAGCAAACCATGGACAGGATTCGCATACGGGTTCTGTCGAAATGGGAAGTAAGTTACGCCAGAGACGAACGCCAGTGGCCGGCTGGCTCGCCCGGCTTCACCGGGAAGCCGGTCCTCGTCCGCCTGAAGGACGGAAGGACATTATCGAAGGCGATTCCAACCGACCGCATACTCGGCGCCCCGAAGAACCCGTGGGGCTTTGAAAATCTCCGGTCGAAGTTCGAGACCAATGCGCGGCTGGCCTTGCCCGGGTCGAAGGTGGCGGAAGCGGTACGCGTGTGGTCCAGGCTGGAGCAGATAGTAAGCATTCGACAGGCTATAAAACACGTGGTGGCCTGAGACCGGTCCGGCGCCTTTTGGATGAAATGCGCCGAAGAGCAATTCGTGTTTCGTAATTCATCATTTCCCGCTTTGTGTTCAATGGATACCATCAGATATACCTCGTGCGGGTACCACTGCGAGTGCGATTGCGTCCTGAAGGTGCACGTCAGGGACGGCGTCATTGTGGCCTGTGAACCCGATGACACGATCAACCCGGGCCTGGCGCGCGAGGATGAGCACCTCGCCGAGGATGCCCTCAACAGGGGCATGGTCCAGGCCCGGATGTGCGCCAAGGGGTACACCCAGGTGCGCATGTTGTATGACCCCAAACGGGTGAAGTATCCGATGAAGCGCGTTGGCAGGAGGGGTGAGGCGAAATTCGAGAGAATATCCTGGGACGAGGCGCTGGATGCCATTGCCCGCAAACTGGTGGAGGTGAAGAAGGACTACGGCCCGTTCTCGATCATGCACAACCCGTATAGCAACCTCTCCCGGTGCAGTCTGCCCATTGCGCCGTGGTTCGGGGCGGGTTTTGCCGGGTGGGGGACCCATTCCCTTGGCGGGCTGGAGGAACCGGTCATGTGGGTGCTGGGGAAAGACACCGCCCATCAGAGAAAAGAAATCAATCAGGATGAGGCCAATATCTTCAAGTCCCGGCTTATTGTCCTGTGGGGAGGCAACTACTCGGCCACTCTGAGCAGCGCCTTCGTCTACAATTTGCTCCGGGCAAAGGAACGGGGCATCCCGATCATATGTATCGAGCCACGGTATACCCCAACGGCGGAGGTCGTGGCCGACCAGTGGATCCCCATCCGCCCCACCACCGATGTGGCCATGATGATTGCCATGGCCAACGTCTGGTTCAAGGAAGGCCTCTGCGACCAGGAGTTTATTGAGAAATGGGTTGAGCCCGAGGGCCTGCGACGGTGGAAAGCCTACGTACTCGGAACGGGCGATGGCGTCGACAAGACGCCGCAATGGGGCGAAGGAATATGCGGAGTCCCGGCAGAGACCATCGCCGAGTTCGCCAGGCTGTATGCCCGGAGCAAGCCGGTCAATCTGAACGTGGCCGGGTCCCTGGGCCGCCAGTTCTATGGAGAGAACCCCGTCAGGGCGAGCATCTATTTGCAGGCGCTGACCGGCAATGCCTGCACCCCCGGCGGAACGGCCGTAACGCTTCTTTACAACGGACATGCGACCGTGCCGCTGCCGGCGGTGGATTACCAGAGAAGGCCCGGGACCTACAAGCCGCCAGTGCTGATGTGTTCCTTCAAGTGGTTGAAGGCCATCGATCTGAGGGAAAAGCTGGACCGGGGCGAGATTGGCAAGGAAGAGTATAACACCACCATTGGCAACGTGGCCGGAAACGAGCCGCCCAACATACGGATGGCAATCCTGGAGTCGAACAACCTGCTGAACAGCCTGCCGGATATAAACGCCGGCATACGGGCCATGAACAGGTTGGACTTTGTCGTGGTCTCTTCTTACTATGCGGAAATGCCGTCGGCCAGATACGCGGACATACTTCTGCCCCAGATTGCCACCGCTTTTGAGGGCAGGGACGACCTGGGCCATTCGATGAGCGCCCGCAACCCGTTTCGCTCTGCGCGGAACCTGGCCAACTACTTCGTCTACCGCCAGAAGTGCGTGGACCCCCCCGGTGAGATCAAGTCCAGCGAGTGGGTCTGGGTACAGATAGCCCGGAGATTGGGCATAGCGGAACAGTACAGCCCCCGCCTGGCGGACGTGCCTGATAACGAGTGGGATGAAGCCGTCGAAGATCTGTACCGGGAAGCCTACGAAAAATGGGCCTTAAGGGAAGATGTTGCGGCGCTGAAACCACCGGGCTGGCAGGAGTTCCAGAAGAAGCCTGTTTTCCGTTGGGAAACGAAAGATGCCTATTACCCGTTCAAGAAGGACCTGGACGCCGGCAAGAATCCGTTCAGGGGGACGCCCTCGGGCAAGCTGGAGTTTTACTCCGAAGGGCTGTCCCGGGGGGCTGATCACCTGGCAACCCACGAGTTCTTCGCCGGGAGCGGCAAGTGCTACGGCGGGGGGAATTTGCCCCCGATGGCGCAGATGACAACGGGCGGCGGGGCCGGTTTCCACAGCGAAGATACGGAAAGATACCCCCTGCTGATGTCCTCTCCGCATTCCTACTACCGGGTTCATTCCTTCCTGGACAATCAGGCTTTGTTGAAAGACGATTGCTACCGGCACGCTATCTGGATCAACGTGTCGGATGCCAGGGCCCGGGGAATAAAGGACGACGACCCGGTCAGGGTCTACAACGAACTCGGGGAGATGGTCGTGCCCGCTTATGTGACCGGGAAGATAGTCCCGGGGACTGTCTGCCTGTTTCACGGCGGCTGGTACGTCCCGGATGCAGCCCGAAGTCCCACCATGCCTGAAGGTATCGATACCAGGGGGTCGCCCAGCCTTCTGATTCACAACAGGGACTTGCCCCAGACCGTCCTGGGCTATTATCCCTGCCAGGGGCTTGTTCAAATTGAGAAATGGAGGGGTGCGCCGTGACGCAATGCGGTTTCTTCTTCGACCAGAGCCGGTGCTCCGGCTGTCAGGCCTGCGCCGTCGCCTGCAAGAGCTGGAACGGCCTCCCGCCGGGGCCGCTGAAGTACCTTAAGATTTACGAGTATGAGAAGGGTCATTTCCCCGCCGTCCGTATTCATTTCCAATGGGTCCCCTGCTACCACTGCGAGCAACCCGCCTGCGTCGGCAGTTGCCCCCGCCAGGCTATCCGTAAGGAAGACAAATACGGCGCCGTCCTGATAGACAGCGAAAAGTGCGACGGCTGCCGCATATGCTATGATTACTGCCCCTATGGCGCGCCGGTTTTCGAGAGCGATGAGATAGGAGTCAAGGCCCGGAAGTGCACCATGTGTTTCGACCGCCTGGAGATGGGGGAGAAACCAATCTGTGTGATGACCTGTCCCGACCGGGCGCTGGATTTCGGGCCCCTGGACCAACTGGTGGCGAGGTATGGAAATAGAAGGGACCTGGAAGACCTGCCTTCCAGCCAGACGACCGCGCCCGCCGTCATCTTCAAGCCCCACGCCGCGAAGCGCCTTCTGGTCCCCTACGATGCGGAAAAAGCCCTGAAACTGATGATGCGGAGGGACCCCCTGCCGCCGGTCTTCAACTCCCCGCGCGAGGTGACGGAGATACCGCCGGGGATGGTCGGCCGCAGCGGGCTGGTTATCAAACACAAATCGGCCGCCGACCTGATGCGGCACACGAGGAACGATGAAGGATAAACCGGTAACACAGGCCGCCGTGCCTGTGCGGGCTGGACCTCGGTCAGAGAAAGGATACCAATGAACACAGTTGTTAGGATGAAGAACGGTGAACCGGTGGACGCAACCCGCCCGACCATTCGGAGCGCGGCGGATATCTACCAGGTCCGGCCCGATTACCAGCGCTACAACCAGAGGTTGAATGTCACCCGGCAGCGCCTCTGGAACCCTGAAATCGAAGGCATGTTCGAAGAGAGAGAGGCTACCTTGCACCGCTTCCTGGCGGATGGCAGGCCGGGTTACAGCGCCCTGGACTATGCCTTCAGCCTGGCCTCACGGAGCAACCTGCACACCACGGGCTTCGGCCAGAACGCCCCGAACACTAAGGGCAATAGCTGGCAACCGATCACCAAGCAATCGCCGGCCCGCCGCTGGGAGGGGATCCCTGCCGAGGCCTCGAAAGTGGTCGGGAAGATGGCACGGCTTTTCGGGGCCAGCGTGGTCGGCTTTGCCCCCCTGGACCGGCGGTGGGTCTATTCCCGCTACTATGACGAGAAGACGAAACTGGACCACCCCATCCGCTTCACCGACGAGCCGGGATACGAGCAATACACCAGGCCCGGCTTTGCGGAAGACAAATCGCTGGTGATCCCCAAAGAGGTCAGGTATGCCGTGGTCATGCTTTTCGAGATGGATGAAGAGGGCATGAACAGGGCGCCCACCTTGATCCAGGGCGCGACGGTGACCATGACCTATTCCCGCATCTCTTTCACCACGGTAATGGTAGCCGAGTTCCTGCGCGGCCTGGGCTACCATGCCATTCCCAGCGCCAACTGCACCGCCCTGAGCATCCCCCTCGCTGTCGATGCCGGCCTGGGCGAACTGGGACGCAACGCCAAGCTCATCGCGCCGTGGTTCGGTCCCCGCTGCCGCATCGCCAAGGTGCTTACCGATTTGCCGCTGGAAGTGGCCGGCCCACGGGACTTCGGGATAACGGAGTTCTGCAACGTCTGCAGGAAATGCGCCAAACACTGCCCGTGCCAGGCCATTCCTTCGGGGGAACGGAGCTTCGAGCCGGTCAACGAGTGCAACAACGCCGGCGTTCTCCTGTGGCAGATGGACCATAAGAAATGTTTCAGCTATTCCCGGAAGGTGGGCACGAGCTGCGCCGTTTGCATCAGGGTGTGCCCCTTCAACAAGGGACACAGCAGGGTGCACGGCGCCGTCCGCTTTGGCATCAAGCACGCGCCGTGGATGGATAAGGTCGTTGTCCGGCTGGACGACGCCCTGGGCTACGGCAAGCTCAGACCGCCGGAAGCCTTCTGGGATGTCCGGTAGCGGTACCGCAGGCCACCGTGCCTGCGAGACTTGGCAATCGGTCCGCGCAGATAGATATGTAGGGTGGGTTAAGCACAGCGGGGTGCTGAGGGCAGGCAGGGTGGCTGTGCGAACCCACCGAAGCCAGAGTTGGACAACAAACCTGGCCACGCGAACCCACCCTACACTTGGTGTCCAGCGAGGACAACAGATAAGATGACATCCGATAGTGAAAACGAGAGCGTCTTCTATACCGCCTGCATGATGAACTGCGGCGCGGGCTATGCCTGCGTCTTGAAAGGCCATTTGAGAGACGGGAGGGTGGTGAGGATCGAAGCGGACGACCGGTATAACCCGGGCGTTGGCCGGGAGGATGCGGTGCTATCCGAAGAAGACCTTCTGAAAGGGAAACTTCAGAGCCGCCCCTGCGCCAAGGGATTCGTCTTTCACAATTACTGCGACTCTCCCGACAGGGTAGTGTATCCTTTGAAGAGGTCTCCGGGCAGCCGGAGGGGGGAAGGGAAGTTCGTCAGGATATCCTGGGATGAAGCGCTGACCACCATCGCCGGCAGGATGAAAGTGGCCCGGGAGGAGTACGGACCGTATTCCGTAATGGCCGCGCGCAATGCGGGACCGCGTCTGATGCGGCTGTTTCAGTTATGGGGCGCGGGGATCGATTCCTGGGGAGGGTCTTCCTATGACGCCGCCTCGATGATGGCGCACATCGTGGCCGGGGACAACGCCCAGTACCTCCCGGAGACAGGGACAGGCTCGGCGGCGGAGTTGCTGACCCATTCTAAGCTGATCGTGCTGTGGGGACTCGACCCCGCCGTGACCGTCATGGCCGGCCCATCCCACCAGTTAGCCTACTGGATCAAGCTGTGCCGGGAAAGGGGCAAGCAGGTCATCATCATCGACCCCAGGTATACGGCCTCCGCGGAAGCCCTGGCCGATCAGTGGATTCCGATCAAGCCCGGGACAGACCTGGCCATGTTTGCCGCTATGTGCTACGTGCTGCTGAAGGAGGATCTGTGGGACAAGGAGTTCGTAACCAAACACGTTGAACCCGTCGGGTTCGAGAAATGGAAGGACTATTTGCTGGGCCGGGAAGACGGCGTCGAGAAGTCCCCGGAGTGGGCCGAATCGCGGTGCTCCGTGCCCGCGGAGACCATTCTGGCCTTAACCCGGCTGGCGGCGACCGCGCGGCCGGCCTGGCTGTGGTGCGCCTATGCCGTCAACAAAAAGAGCCACGGCGAGCAGACGATGCGGGCCTTTGCCGCCCTGCAGGCCATGCTCGGCTACTGGGGCGCGCCGGGCGGCGGCCCCATTTTTCTTTGCCGCCGCCACCACCTTCTGTCGCCATTTGGAGTGTCCCTCGGCCCGGGAGGCGACTATCGCGTGCCCAAAAGCTACCGCAGCCACCAGTGGGCGCAGGGAATCCTTCTCCTGGAAGAGGTCAGAAGCGGCGAGCTCAGCGAGAAGGACTATATCCGGATGGTGGGGTGGAAGGGGTCTCCTGCTGTGCTCAGGGGCTTCAATCCGAGGGTGTTCCTGTGGAGCGTGGGAAGCTCCGGCCCCTACGAACGGAACTACCTGGTAACGACCACCGACTCGGCCAATGACGAAGTGAGAGCAATGGAGAAGATGGACTTCATCGCCGCCATGGGTACCATGATTACCCCGGCGGCCAAGTACGCCGACATCTTCCTGCCCACCATCCAGCGTCCCTTCGAGGACAGGGCCATCGCTGTTTGCGACCGGGGCGCGTGGACCACCATAGCCTTCATGCCCGGCCCGGTCAAGGCCCCCGGCGAGGCCAGGTCCGAGCTCTGGATTCATGTCAAGCTGGCCGAGAAGCTGGGCATCGATCCGCGGAAGTACTTTCGCTACTACACCAGCGACGAGAGCTGGGACATCGACTACGAAAGATACCTGAAGGACTGCTACCAGCAGATAGCGGCTGACTTCAAGAAGCGGGACTTCGATGTCCCGCCGTGGGAAGAATTCGTCGGGGGAAAGTTTATCAACTGCGACGAGATGGAATATGGCCTGCCTCGCGCCACCTATGGCGATGAAATAAGCCAGGGAAAGGCCTTCAAGACAGGCTCGGGCAAGGTGGAAGTCCATTCCGCCTACATCGCCGACGGGTCCAACCGTGGCAAGAGCCAGCACCTGGACCCCCTGGAGCGCCCTTACAACTTCTTGCAGAACGACTGGGGCGACATGCCCCCAATGCCGGCCTACCGGCCGGGAGTCAGGGGAATGGATGATGCCCTGGCCGGGGAATATCCCTTGATGCTGCTGACAACGCATTCCCGGTACCGGGTCAACTCCTGGCTGTGGGAGACGCCCTGGCTCCGGGACCACGTCTACCAGCACCGGGTCTGGATAAATGCCGCTGACGCCTCGTCCAGAGGGATCGAAGATGGCGACCTGGTGAGGGTCTACAACGACCGGGGCGCCGTGGTCATGCCGGCTTACGTCACTTCCAGGATACTGCCGGGCGTCACCGTGATACATCACGGGGGACAATATGCGCCGGACGAATCCGGCGTTGACCGGGGGGCCACCGGGGCGACCCTCCTGGGCGGCGATTTCGAGAGCTGCGTGACCCCGATAAAGGCCAGCAACCTTGTGCAAATCACCCGTGCGCCGACGGCGCACCACGAAGGATGAGAATGTCATTCTGAGCGAAGACGAGCGTCAGCGAGTCGCAGTCGAAGAATCTTTTGCCGGTCTTCCCACAGGCGCGAAAGACCCTTCGCCTGCCCTTTCGCTTCGCTCAGTGCTCCGGCTCAGGGTGACAGGCCATCTGCTGAGCAATCGAGAAATACGGAGGCAAATGACCATGGCCCAGTATGGATTCTTGTTCGACCAGAGCCGTTGCATCGGCTGCAACGCCTGCCTGCTGGCCTGCAAACAGTTCTATGGTATCGCCCCCGGGCCGGTCAAGTGGATGCGGGTCTATCAATGGGAAAAGGGCGCCTTCCCCGACGTCAGGCTGCACTACCTGGCCATCCCCTGCTACCACTGTGAGAACCCCGTTTGCGTGAGGGCCTGTCCCAACCAGGCCCTCCACAAGGAGCCAAAGTACGGCGCCGTCCTGGTGGACAGCGATAAGTGCACCGGGAACAGGAAGTGCTGGAAGGCCTGTCCCTACGGTGCGCCCCAGTTTGAAGGAGACGCCCCCGGCGCGAAAATGTCCAAGTGCGACATGTGTTTCAACCGGCTGGAGCAAGGGCAGAGTCCGGTCTGCGTGGTGAGCTGCCCGATGCGGGCGCTGGAGTTCGGACCACTGGCGGAGCTAAGGAGCAAGTATGGCAACCTGAGAAGGCTGGAGGACATGCCGAAAGAGACCATCGCCGACCCGGCCGTGGCGTTTATACTTCCCTCCCCCAAGAAGCTGGTGGTCCCCTGGGACGCGGGCAAAGCCCTGAAACTGTGGCAAAAACGGCAACCGCATGAGGGGCAGCCCCTGCCGGACATCTTTGCCAGTCCATCGGACGTCACGGGCATTCCCCCCGACGTTGTTGGCCGCCACCGCCTGGTGCTCAAACCGAAGAGCGTCAAAGAGTTGATGTATTATACGATGGATGACGAGTGAGCACTCGCCGGGGGTGCGGGTGCCCGTCCTCGTAGCCGCAGGTCTTTAGCCTGCGGGGGTGGGGACGAGCGAAGCACCGTTTACTTCAGAAAGATGGTAAACCAAGAAGTCCCCATCCGGTTCCAGCGGCTCGCCCGACTTGATAGCAGTCTCTCGCTGCTCAATGTAATCGTGTACATCTGCCTCATTATCAAACAGCCTGTTTGAGTTGAGCCTGGCCCGGCTTTCTGCAAGCAATGGACTTAAGTCGTCTACCAACAAGTCATCAGGTATGACCGAGTAAAACAACTGCGACGTGGAGTAGTCGTACCCCAGAAAGGCCGACTCAGGAATCGGCGCTTGCCAGGTCGGGAGCTGCCGTTCGGTTCTACAAAAAAGAGTTCGAGTAGTTATGCCTCTGTCACGGCAAGCACGAAAATACCTGACACAATACTCTTGATCAGGAACAACGTCCAGGTCGTATCTCTGGAACCAAGTTTGTTCCGCTTCGGTTGTCAACTCCTTTGTTGTCAGGTCTTGTTCCACATGAAGAGGCCAGGCCAGAGGCCAGGATACATATCGTGCTATGCCCTGATACGACTGGTATCTCAGAAACTCCGGCGTTTGGCGGAATTCCGCCGGGACGTCAAACTGCGTGGTGTCAATTCGCGCCTGGATCACGAGCCCGTTGTTGAACAGTATCATTCAGTGTCTCGCTGCCTTTTTATTTCCGGTATGTGTTTGATAGTCCAGACGTCGAAATGCTAGCCGAACTTCCGCAGTTTCGTATTTGGACCCGGTCACAGGTGAATCTATTTTTGGCACTACAATTCTTGAATTCTGATGCGCTGCGGAAGGTGTAAGTGGAGCCTCTGGAGCAGGGTTGCCTGGGCCGGGGTCGGCT
>JACQUA010000052.1 GCA_016210565.1 Chloroflexota bacterium | reverse complement strand
CTGGTAGTCCACGGGGAGGATGGCCTGGACGAGATCAGTGTCACCGGCTCTACCCGCATCTCCGAGCTGGTGGGCGGCGAGGTCCGGACCTGCCGGTTCGACCCGACCGACTGGGGCCTATCGCGCAGGAGTCCTCAAGAGATCCGGGGCGGGGATGCCACAGAGAATGCCCGGATCACCCAAGAGGTTCTGCAGGGGAGAGCGGGCGCCCCGCGGGAGATCGTCCTGCTGAACGCTGCGGCCGCCCTCATCGCCGGAGAACGGGCCGGGGATTGGGCAGAAGGGCTTGCCCTGGCGACCCAGAGCATCGACTCGGGCGCGGCCTGGGAGAAGCTGGAGGCCCTGCGGGAGCTTTCCACCCGCCTGGCAGAGTAAAGGGAGCTTCTATCCATGAGCGGGTTATGCGAGCCTCACCCCTTGGGTTTTCACTTCCCAGGCCAAGGGGTGCTCATCCCGGAACTGCTCTGGGCGAAAACCGATCACTTCCATGCGCACGTCAATCCGGGTTGCCACCCGATTCAGACGGCACCAGTCCTCCAGGTGATCTCCTGAAAGGTCAGGAGAGACGATCGCCACGTCAATGTCGCTATCCCCGTGGGACATTTTTACAGCTTGAGAGCCGTAGAGATAGGCCGCCATGATATTCAAGCCCTCAGAGCGCAAGGCGGAAAGTAGCTTTTGCACTTTCTCGATCATGTCCTCTATCGTTTCAGTTCGGATTTCAGCCATTCTCCGACTCCCTGAATCACTTTGATCTCTGCTTCAGAGTACCCTCGCGTATAGCGCTTCCGCGCTGCCATACGTTCCTCTGGATATCGGGTCTCAATGTTGTACCCCGTAACCCGTATTAGCACGTCTCGCCTGTCAGCAGGTTGAACTGGCCGAAGCTATGAAACAGGTTGCTGCCATGGATCTGCCCCAAATCGTGGCTGATGACGTAGTTGGGCCCGGCCAGCGGCCCCTTGGGCCCCAGGCTGCCGTCCAGGGTGATCTCGGCATAGCTGAGGGGGAGCGTGGCGCTGTATGGCAGGATTCCGCCGGTGAGCAGAAGGCCAATGAGGAAAGCAGAGACCCGACGATTCCAGGACCCCGGGAGAATCCCAAGCGGAGAGCCAAAGGGGCGAGCAAAGCCAAGATCCACCATCCCGTTCTCCTTCTAAAAGAGGGTTTCCTATCAGGATCGGCGGCGGAAGAGGGAGCAGCGACGACGGGTCTATCGAGAGAGAGGCCAATCAATACAGACGGGGGGACATAATAGATGTCCCCTTCTCTTTGGCGGGCTATTGTATTCCCAGGGCTCCTTCTCTGTCAAGGGAAAGGTAATCGACTTTCCCTTGAGCGAATGCCCTCCAGAATAGCCATCCTGAGCATTGTCCACTCTCGCCAGCCCTTTTCTCTCTTCATCCGGGGGCGATCGCCGTAGCGACCTCTTCACCTCATTCCCCAGGAGTAGCAAAAGGCACGCCAAAGTGACTCTCATGGGAGCATTCCCTGGGGTGGTATCTGAAACCCATTGCAGAATCAGCACTTACGAATGAGATGGGTTGCAAGAAGAAGCGAAAGGAAACCCGGCAGCCCACAGCCTGAGTTATCGAAAAGATAACGGGGCGTATCAATTTGATACGCAGGGGGCAGAGGCCCAAAACGAGGAGGTCGAGCGGGTAGCCAGTCCAGTACAGCGCGGCACATGATAAAGCCAATTCTACGGGAATTGTCATGCTGGCTGCGGTCCAAGCAGGTGAGCCAGTTGGTATCGGAGAGTAATAGTTTCACGCCGCAAAGTTTCATTTTCGGCGGCAATTTCCTGGATGCGTTTAGTAACTGTCATCAGCTGAACCAACGCCGCGTCAATTTGGGTTTGTAGATTTGTCAGTGTTTTTTCAGCAGTAGTCAAGTTTAACGCCATACTCTCGGCATTGTCCTGAAGCGCATACCACTTTTCCAATTGCATTTGTTCTTCCACCGAGAGTGGTTCGCCTCGCGTAACCTTGTCATGCAATTGCTTAGCAAGGTCATCTGAAATCATTGTTCGGCTCCCCACTGGCTGTTGACTGATGACGCCGCTTAGGCTCATCGGGCAGGCTCTTAATCCGAGTCAGAATTGTAAAGCCGAATTGGTCCTCTATCTTCAAAGCGTGATTGATGCATGCATCCATCACCTGTTCCCGATCCATTGCTACAGGAATCTTTACCTCCAGGGTAAAATCTTCATCCTCATAGGGAGGAATGGGACAGGTAGAGACAGCAGGAAAAGATTTATGGATCTCCTCAATCAGGATGGCCACAGCCTCAGCCAAACTCTTTTCTCTCTTTTCCAAAACGCTCATAGGTTCTCCCCCTGGACCCTTTGGTCAATCTCCGCAACGGTCCGTTCAGCAGTCCTTATACATTCCTCAGCGCTGACAGCCCCAATGGGGATAAGATCGTAATCCGCATCAAGGCGGAACTGGTAGAGGCGATGGAGAGAGTAAAATGTAAACGTTACACGGCTGTCATATCGATAATGTGTAGCGCAATCAACCCATCGGATACGGTCTGGTCGGGGATGATCGCCCCCGAATTGATATATCCCCGATTGACGTAATGGAACGTCAGAGCTAGCAAGAGCGCCTCCAGATCCTCGGAGGTCAACTCCCGGTTCACATAGGGGGCGGATTCCATCCCCCTACCAAGCAGAAGCGCCGGGTTGTCGATTTGTGCTAAGAGCTCCTGAGATGTCCCCTTCTCTTTGGCGGGCTATTGTATTTCCAGAGTTCCTTCTCTGTCAAGGAAAAGGTAATGTCCCCAGACAATTTCACCTGGAGGGTCCCTACCCCAGGGTAATGTCCGGATCTCAGACTCTCATGGTTGCTTGATCCGACGAACCATGCTACACTTACCCTCAGCCCGAGTCCCGGCGGTTGAATACGCACCTTGTCACCGGTCTCACACGGAACTCCCAGTTGGCGGGCGGAGAGGTCCTGACCTGCCGGTTCGATCTGACCGGTTGGGGCTTGCCGCGCAGGAGTCCTCAGGAGATCCGGGGCGGAAACGGCGCCGAGAACGCCCGGATCACCCAAGAGATCCTGTGGGGGAGGCGGATGCACGGGGGGAGATCGTCCTGCTGAACTCCGCCGCGGCCCTCATCGCCGGTGAGCGGGTTAAGGATTGGCCCGAGTGGCTTTCCCTGGCGGCCCAAAGCATCGACTCGGGCGCGACCTGGAGGAAGCTGGAGGCCCTGCAGGCGCTTACCGCCCGTCTGGCAGGGGTGATTCAGAGGACTCAAAGCGATGATGGACCCAAGGGCTAACTCGGACGTATCGGAAGTGCAAAGGACCATCGAGAGATTTCTCGAGGCCTTCGACAGGCTGGATTGGGAGCATTTTCGAGAATACTT
>JACQUA010000049.1 GCA_016210565.1 Chloroflexota bacterium | reverse complement strand
GCTCCCAGGGTGGCGGCTCTCAGGGCGGCGGCTCCCAGGGTGGCGGCTCTCAGGGCGGTGGCTCTCAGGGCGGCGGCTCTCAGGGCGGCGGCTCTCAGGGCGGTGGCTCTCAGGGCGGTGGGAACCAGGGCAAGGGCAAGACCTAGCTAGTTCAAGCCCAGTACACGTTTAGCAATCTTACTGATACCCAAAATCAGTGCGAGCCATCAGCCACGAGTATCAAAAAACTAGAGTCTCCCCCTCATCCCTGGTAGATTGGCCGACCTGTAGCCGCTATAAAAGCCTCCCAAATGGGAGGCTTTGTTGTTTTACCGACCTTTCTGCTGACTGTCCTGGTGCATCGTTTGAACGACTGCGAATACATCATCGCACGACCTGAGACGGAGAAAAGCCGGCGGGCTGTAGACCTACTGCCTCCGGCCATTCTCACGCCCGAAGAGCCCCCCCTGAAAGCATACAGGGCATTCACCCCAAGATCGTCCAAGAAAGGCTAGGCCACGCCAGCATACAGATTACGCTTGACACCTATTCCCATGTCACGCCGGGCCTACAGGCTGCGGCCGCCGCCAAGTTTGATGAAGGGTTAGGTCTCGGTGTAAAATATGAAGCTGAAAAAGGGGTCGCCCAAAAAGTTGGGTAGAAGATTGGTAGAAGATAACTAAACTGTCAAGTTGACAGGCCCCGATTTCATATCCGGGAGAGGTGTCCGAGTGGTTTATGGTGCCGCTCTCGAAAAGCGGTTCCCGATTATATCGGGACGTGGGTTCGAATCCCACCCTCTCCGCCAGTAGTAGCTAACAGCTAACAGCTATCAGCAATCAACTAACAGCTATCAGCAATCAACTATCAGCTATCAGCGGTCAGCTTTCAGCTTTCAGCAGTCCTCAGTCGGCTATCGGTGGTCGCCTGGCGGATGGAAGCCCGAGCAAGCGGCAGAGCGCCGCCAGAGGCAGGGCCGGGCGCGGAGACCGCGCCCCTACGGGTGGATGTTGGCCGGGGTATGACACCCCGCGGCGAATTTGTGGTAAACTAAAAGCCACGCGGAGAGGTGCTGGAGCGGTCTATCAGGCACGCCTGGAGAGCGTGTGTGCGCGTAAGTGCACCGTGGGTTCGAATCCCACCCTCTCCGCCAGTAGTAGCTGACAGCTCTCAGCTATCAGCTCTCAGCCAACGTAGGATGGGTGAAGCGAGCACACAAGCCCACAGCCCGCTTCGTGAACATGGTCCGCCAGCGCCTGCCAGCCAGCATGACTGCCGAGTCCGCGAACGTAACCCACCGTTCTCGAGGCGGGAGGCGGGGCGCGGGCGCTGTTTTCTTTGTTGCTTTTCCCATCTTTCGGCGCGGTGTGATAGAATGTAGCGCCTGGGGCCATTGCCACCCTCGCGGTTCAGGAATTCCCGATGGACGATTCGAAATACTGGGTAGCCTTTAATCTCATTCCCGGCATCGGCCGGGCCAAATTCGGCCTGTTGGAGCAGCATTTCGGCAGCCTGGATTCGGCGTGGAAAGCGCCGGCCGGCGAGCTCCAGGCCGCCGGGCTGGACTCCAAGACAGTGGAGGCCGTCGTTTCCCTGCGTCCCGGCATCTCGCCCGACGCCGAGATGGAGAGACTGGGCAAACACAAGGTCACCGTCCACATCCCCAGAGAGTCGACCTACCCGGCCAGGCTCAAAGAAATCTATGATTATCCGCCGGTGCTGTATGTCCGCGGCACGCTGACCAAAACCGACGAATGGTGCGTGGCCGTGGTGGGCACCCGTAAGCCTTCGGTTTACGGCCGGGAGGTCACCGAGGAGATATCTACCGACCTGGCCCGCAGCGGCATCACGGTGGTCAGCGGCCTGGCCCGAGGCGTGGACTCCGTGGCCCACCGGGCGGCTTTGAAAGCAGGGGGACGGACGCTGGCGATCTTCGCCTGCGGCCTGGACATCGTCTATCCCGGGGAGAACGCCGGGCTCGCCCGCGACATCATGAACGCCGGCGCCCTGATCAGCGAATACCACCTGGGAGTGAAGCCGCGACCGGACCAATTCCCCAGGCGTAACCGCATCATGAGCGGCCTCAGCCTCGGCGTGCTGGTCATCGAGGCCGGAGAGACCAGCGGCGCTTTGATCACGGCCTCCATGGCCCTGGAGCAGAACCGGGAGGTCTTTGCCGTCCCCGGCTCCATCCTTTCTCCCAATAGCCGGGGCACCAACAAGCTGATCCAGGATGGCGCCAAGCTGGTCCGGGATCACACGGATATCCTGGAAGAGCTCAATTTGACGATGGCGGTGCAGCAACTGGAAATGAAAGAGGCCGTGCCCGCCGACGAAAAGGAAACGGCTCTGCTAAAATATCTTTCCGTGGAGCCAAAACATATCGATGAAATCTGTCACGAGAGCCAGTTGCCCGTCGCCGAGGTGAGCGGGCGACTGGCGATGATGGAGCTAAAGGGGATGGTCAAGCAGGTCGGAGGGATGCAGTTCACACTGACGAGGGAAGCGGTCAGGAATATGAGAGCCCTGTCGCAACCGTGATGACGAAAGCCAAACAATCCCCCATCCCGACAAGTCGGGACAATGAACGATGAAAATGTCATTCTGAGCGAAGCGAGCGTAGCGAGCGTAGTCGAAGAATCTTTCGAGGTGGGGCGCCGGACGAAAGACCCTTCGACTGCGCTCAGGGTGACAGCCTATTTTCTGAGCAAACCTAACAATCCGAATGTTCAGATGGTAAAAATGGCTGGCCACCAGGTTTTGCTATTGAGGCTTGAATGGTTGGAATTTGTTTTGCGCCCGATGCAGTCGGGGGTTGGTCATTGGAATTTGCTCAGAGTGGTGGGTTCGCGCAACCACCCCACACAACTCCGCTACCGTCTGCGTTTAACCCACCCTACCTTTTTAACGAGCATCGACTAATGATCATTCTCGCCATCGACTCCTCAACCGACCTGGCCGGCATCGCCCTGGCTGAAGAAGACCGCATCATCGCCGAGCTGACCTGGCCCTGTGGCCAGAACCAGACGGCGGAGCTGGCGCCAAATATCCTTTTCTTGCTGAAACAGGCCAAAACCACCGTGGACTCCCTGGGCGCCGTGGCCGTGGCCAGAGGACCGGGCAGCTTTAACGGGCTCCGCGCCGGCATAAGCCTCGCCAAAGGGCTGGCCTACGGACGGCAAATCCCCATGGTAGCCGCCGGGACGCTGGAAATAGAAGCCTATCAACATTCGCTCACGGGAATGGCCATTTGCCCGGTCCTGGACGCAGGCAGAGGGGAAATCGCCACCGCCCTTTTTTCCAGCGAGGGCGACGACTGGAAACAGCTTGCAGACGAGCACATCACCACTGTCGATGACCTGGTCAGGTCCGTTCGCAGCAGGACCGTCTTTTGCGGGCAGCTTTCTAAGTATGGCGCAGCGTTGCGCGTCCTGGGCGAGCTGGCGGTCTTTCCCCCACCCCCGGCCTGGCCCCGGCGGGCTGGCTATCTGGCTCACCTGGGATGGCGAAAAGTGCAGCAAGGACTGGCGGACAACCCGGCCACTCTCCAGCCCCTCTACCTGCGCCAGCCGCCCATCACCCAGCCCAAAACCGCGTTCCGCGCGGGCAGCCCGTAACGGTGGGGAATCTGCAATCTGTAATCTCTAACCCGGACGAGCCGGAGCCAATAAGCGTTGATAACTCAAACCACGAATAGACACGAATAGTTTTCCCCGTTCCAGTATGGGTTCACCGAATTGGTAGCGATTCCCCGTCCCGGCCCTTTGCAAATTATTTCGTGTTCATTAGTGTTTATTCGTGGTTTCATGTTTCTTTCCATTTCCTGTTCCTGCGCGATTTAATTGTTAACGGAGTAATCTGTAATCCTCACGGCGCTTTGCACGCGCCCCGGATTCTGAGGTGAAAGATCTTGGCTGACCTTCCCTTTTTGCCCGAAGATAAAGAAAGCTTCACCGGATGTTTTGCCTGCGGCAGGGACAACCCCATCGGCCTCAAGCTCCAATTCGCGTGGGATGGCAAGACCACCAGGACCGAGTTCGTTGCCGAGAAATGTTTCCAGGGCTGGCCCGGCATTGTCCACGGGGCTATTGTCATGAGCCTCCTGGACGAGGCCATGAGCTACGCCGCTTTCTACAGCGGCTTCAGCACCGTCACCGGAAAGATGAGCGTCAAGCTCAAGAAACCGGCCCGCATCGGCGAACGGCTGACCATCACCGGCGGGATTACCAAAATGACCCGGAAGCTGATCGAAACTGAAGCCGTGGTCATTTCGAGCGATGGCGAGGAGATCGCCCGGGGCGAGGGGACGATGTTCATCCTGAACAGGAACAAATACTACAAGAACTAAATTCCAAATACCAAACCCCAAACTCCAAACGAATCGGAATGGCCAAACTCCAAATTACAAGCAGACTTCAGTGACCAGACCTTAATCTTCTCGGGATGGCGCGGTTCTTCTTTGGTATTTGAACAATCGGATTTCGCTATTGCTCTGAAAATGTCACCCTGAGCCGGAGCCCTGAGCGAAGCGAAGGGGCAGTCGAAGGGTCTTTCGTCCGGCGCCCCACCTCGAAAGAACTTGTCCTGAGC
>JACQUA010000041.1 GCA_016210565.1 Chloroflexota bacterium | reverse complement strand
CTGTCATTCTGAGAGCTTGTGAAGAAATTGGTTAGTCCCTATCTAGCGAGTTGTCTCGCTCATATCTGGGTTTTCAATAAATTCACAAACTCTGAGCGAAGCGAGCGCAGCGAGCGTAGTCGAAGAATCTTTCCCGGGTGGAGAGCAAAGACCCTTCGACTTCGCTCAGGGTGACAATTTCGTAACAATGCGAGGTGGCCTACCACTCATAGAGTGTATCGGGGTGAATGCCGGTCGAGACCAATACAAACGCATTAATTTTGTGCTATAACGCACAGGCAGGGACGCCTGTGTCACTTGTGGACCGGCTTCTGCGTTCCACCGACAGGAAATCTGCCACCGTGTACTATACACGGCTACCAGAGACGATTCAAAGATTCTGTAGTGGCTTGCTGCCGCGTGCCGTCGGATTCCCCACCCCCGCCCGGGGGTGGAACCTCGCCCACGGCTTTAGCCCCGCGGGGGGTGGGGGGCTACCGACTGCCGGCCACGGATCGATGTGGAACTTCCGTTCCGGTTCAAGCTCAGCCTGTTGGCGAGGGTGAACATCGCCGGGCGCTATGCCCCACCACCCGTAGGGGCAGACCCAAGTGTCTGCCCGCCCCGGCGGCCGAACACACGCGGGTTCGCCCCTACGGTTATAGAGGGCCCGGCAAAGCTGTCCGCTTTCGAGAGGGGCGGCCGGTCCGGAGACGGGCGGTTCGAAGGCGGGCGGTCCCGCCACGTGCGGGCGGTTCGCGAACCGCCCCTACGCGACTTTCGGCAGTTCCGCCAGGGCCTGTTTGACCAGCTCAATGGGATACTCGTAGTCTTTGAGCCGGCCGGCCAGGTATTCATCGTAGGCGCCGAGGTCGAAGTGGCCGTGGCCGCTGAGGTTGAACAGGATATTCTTGGCCGCGCCGGTCTTTTTGCAGAGCAGAGCTTCATCGATGACCACCCGGATGGCATGGGCGGTCTCCGGGGCCGGAACAAGGCCTTCAGTCCGCGCAAACTGCACGCCTGCCTGGAAGGTGGCGTTCTGGTGCACGGCGATAGCCTCGATGAGATTCAGCCTGGCGAGATGGCTGACGATGGGCGACATGCCATGGTAGCGCAGGCCGCCGGCATGGATGCCGGGAGGAATGAACCCGTGGCCCAGGGTGTACATCTTGATTAGCGGCGTGGTGCAGACCGTGTCGCCGAAGTCGAAGGCGTAAGCGCCCTTGGTGACGCTGGGGCAGGCTTCCGGCTCGACGGCGATGATGCGGGTCTTCTTGCCGTGCTTGATCTTGTCTTTGACAAAGGGCATGACCAGGCCGGCGAAATTGCTGCCGCCGCCGATGCAGCCCACCACGATGTCCGGGTAGTAGCCGGCCATTTCCATTTGCTTCATCGCTTCCTGTCCGACGATGGTCTGGTGCAGCAGGACGTGGTTGAGCACGCTGCCCAGGGCGTACTTGGTGTCCTCGCGGGGACCGGCGTCCTCGACGGCCTCGCTGATGGCGATGCCGAGGCTGCCGGGCGAATCGGGGTCTTTGGCCAGCACGCTGCGGCCGGCGTTGGTATCGGTGCTGGGGCTGGCGACCACCTTGGCCCCCCAGGTCTCCATCATGATGCGGCGGTAGGGCTTCTGGTTGTAGCTGACCTTGACCATGTAGACCTTGCACTCGAGGCCGAAGAACATGCAGCCCATAGCCAGGGCGCTGCCCCACTGCCCCGCCCCGGTCTCCGTGGCCAGCCGTTTCACGCCTTCCTTCTTGTTATAGTAGGCCTGGGGCACGGCGGTGTTGGGCTTGTGGCTGCCGGCGGGACTGACGGATTCGTTCTTGTAGTAGATGCGGGCCGGGGTCCCGAGGGCCTTTTCCAGCCGAAGGGCCCGGTAAAGCGGGGTCGGCCTCCACAGATGATAGACCGACTGCACTTCCTCGGGTATCTCGATATAGGATTCCGGGTGGAACTCCTGCATGATCAGCCCCATGGGGAACAGTGGAGCCAGGTCGTTGGGAGTCACCGGTTGTCCCGTCCCGGGGTGAAGCACCGGCGGCAGAGGCTCCGGCAGGTCGGGCAAGATGTTGTACCACGAGGTCGGCATTTCCCGTTCGTTGAGCAGAAACTTGGTTGTCTCCATGTGTCCTCCTTCTACGAGAATTCAAGATTCAAGATTACAGATTCAAGATTCCCCACACCCCGCACCACCGGCTGTCAGCTAACAGCTTTCAGCCGTCAGCTATCGGCTTTCGGGCACGCGCAGCGTGCCGCTACGGATTCTCGTGGTGGGTTTCGCGCTACCGCCCTGCTCCCACCCTACCCCATTTGCGCTTCACCCACCCTACGCGGGCGCGGAGACCGTGCCCCTACTGGCTACTTGCTACTCACTGCTCGCTACTGGCTACTCCGTCGAGCGCCGCCCTCATCTCGTCTATCCATGACAGTAGCTTCCGTTCATCACCTTCTTTCATAAGTTGCACCAGCCTGCTGCCGACGATGACGCCGTCGGCTATCCGCGCCACACGTCTCGCCTGGTCAGGGGTAGAGATGCCAAAGCCGACGCAGAGGGGTCTGGGGGTGATCTTGCGCACCCGGGCCACGAAGTCCTCCAGGTCCTTTGGGAGGGCGCTGCGCGCCCCGGTCACCCCGGTTAGCGAAACCAGGTACAGGAAGCCGCTGCCCCTTTCCGCGGCTATCTTGATGCGGTAGTCCGGCGAGTTAGGCGCCAGCATGTAGATCAGGCTAACCCCTTCCCGGCAGCCGTGGGCTTCCAGGTCTTCCGCCTCCTGGGGGGGCAGGTCGGGGATGATGAACCCGTCGATCCCGGCCGCGGCGGCGTCGCGGCAGAACTTCTCCTGTCCCCGGGCGAGGACAGGATTGTAGTAGGTGAGAAAGACCAGGGGCGCTTCGACTTTCGGCCTCAGTTGCGCGGCGACCCGGAAGCACTCGTCCGGGTTTACTCCCTGTTTCAAGGCCAGGTAGCTCGCTTCCTGGAGGGTGGCCCCGTCGGCCAGGGGATCGGAAAAGGGTATGCCCAGCTCGATGATATCGCAGCCGTGCTCGACGAGCTTCGGCACAGTTTCCAGGGTGGTGGCCACCGACGGGTAGCCGATGGTGACAAAGGCGACCAGGGCTTTATGGCCGGGGCGGGCAAAGACCTTTTCAAATCTGTTCATGGTTTGTCGATGCCCCCGGGTGTGTCGCTACGGGGCACGCGCAGCGTGCCGCTACGGGTGGCACAGGCGTCCCTGCCTGTGAACTGCGTGTCTTCCGTGCCGCTCCGGGTAGCACAGGCGAGACGCCTGTGGCACTGCGTGTCGTCCCTGCCTGTGAGTTGCGTGTTCTGCGCGGATGTCATAGCTGGATCCCCATAGCCTTTGATACCGTGTTCAGGTCTTTGTCTCCCCTGCCGGAAAGGTTGACCACCACCGTCTTTTCGGGCGAAAGCGTCCGAACAAGCTGGGTGGCATAATAGACGGCATGGGCGGATTCCAGGGCCGGAATAATTCCTTCTGTCCGGCACAGGAGCTGAAAAGCCTCCAGCGCCTGGTCGTCGGTGGCCACGGTGTAGGTGGCCCGGCCGGTGTCCTTGAGGTAGGCATGTTCGGGGCCCACGCCGGGATAGTCCAGCCCGGCGGCGATGCTGGTGGTCTCTTTGACCTGTCCGTACTCGTCCTGGAGCAAATAGGACTTGCTACCGTGCAATACGCCCACTTTACCCTCGGCCAGGGTGGCGGAGTGGAGGCCTTTGCCCAGCCCTTTGGCCGCCGCTTCGACCCCGATCAGCTTGACGTCTTTGTCGTTCAAAAAAGGGTGGAAGATGCCGATGGCATTGCTGCCGCCCCCGACGCAGGCCACGATGTAGTCCGGCAGCCTTTTCGTTTCGGACGTGATTTGCTCTCTGGTCTCCCGGCCGATGACCGATTGGAGGTCGCGGACGATCATGGGGTAGGGGTGGGGGCCAACCGCCGAGCCCAGTAGATAGTAGGTGTCATGGACGTTGGTGATCCAGTCGCGGATGGCCTCGCTGACGGCTTCCTTCAGGGTCTGGCTGCCGGAGGTCACCGGCCTTACCTCGGCCCCCAGCAGTTTCATACGGAAGACGTTGGGCGACTGCCGTTTGATGTCCTCGGCCCCCATATAGACAATGCACTGGAAACCGAGGAGGGCGCAGACGGTGGCCGCGGCCACGCCGTGCTGTCCGGCCCCGGTCTCCGCCACCACCCTCTTTTTACCCATCTTCTTGACCAGCAGGGCCTGTCCCAGGGCGTTGTTTATCTTGTGAGCGCCGGTATGGGCGAGGTCTTCCCTTTTGAGAAAAATCCTGGCCCCGCCGCAGTGTTCGGAGAGACGCCGGGCGTAGTAGAGGGGGGTGGGGCGGCCCACGAAATGGCGCAGCAAGCTGCCCAGCTCTGCCCAGAAGCTGTTGTCGGCGCAGGCTTCGGCGTAGGCCATCTTCAGCTCCGTGAGGGCGGGCATCAGTACCTCAGGGACGAACTGCCCGCCGTACGGCCCGAAATGACCGAGTCCATCAGGAAGTTTCATAAAACGGCTTCCTTGCAAGATGAAAAATCAAAAACCAAAACTCAAAATGAAAAAAGCCACGGTGGCACAGGCGCCCCCGCCTGTGGTTTGCGCCTGTAGTGCCTGATTCAACGCCAGGTTTTCGACACCCGCTAGGGGTGTCGCTACAGGGCACGCGCAGCGTGCCGCTACTGGCTACTCGCTACTCCTGATGTTCCTGGCTATCTTCCGGAGTTTCTTGACGATCGCAACCTTCTTCTCGAACGGCAGTTTCGCCATGTTCCTGTGAAAAATCTCCTTGGATCTGGACAGGTCTTTCTTATTTTGCATGGACGACCTTTCGGAACTTGCCGGTCAAGCCGTATTTTTCGAGGATGTCCTTTAGCTTGCCCCGGTCGATTTCGGCCTGGCTCAAAAGCATCTGCACTTTGATGATATCCTTCTGTCGCCCTGTCCTCAGGAATATGGCCACGAGATATTCCGGTCCCATCACCTTCGTCCTGACGCCCTGGTATAACACATCCCTGCCATTTCTGATGGCTTCTTCTTCCAGGTCATCGGCCACAATAAACTGGACGGGAAGGCCCTCAACAACGATGTGTTCGCCCTCCCATTTGTAGCCTTGCGACGTCAGGTATTCAAATATCGGTGTCAGCAGGACAATACCGCGGTCGCTTCCTTTCAAGATTATGAAGATGTCCAGATCGTAGGTCAAGACCGGCTCGATGTAGTACACGGCGCCCATGCCCCCGCCCAGGGCGTAGTCTTCAAACAGACCTCTGGCCTTAAGCCGATTTATGATCTGTAAAGTCTTCTTCACGGGCTTTTGTCATGAACGACTGACTTGAACCGGTAGCGACAGGGCTTGCCCTGTCGTTCACTGGTTGACAACCGGGTTTCGATCCCGACCTGTCGGGACAAGGGGTGTCGCTACGGGTGGCACAGGCGTCCCCGCCTGTAGGTTGCCCCTGTCTTGCGAAGGCTGGCCACCCGCCTTTCGACACCCGCAAGGGGTGCGGCTACGGGGCACGCGCAGCGTGCCGCTACGGACTCTAGACTCAAGACTCCGGACTCACGACTCCTCTGGCCGCCCTGATGAACGCCCTGACCTTCCGCGGATCTTTCTTGCCCGGCGCGGTTTCCACGCCGCTGGAGACGTCCACGCCGTATGGCTCTACCCTCGCTATTGCCTCCTTAACGTTTTCCGGGTTCAGCCCCCCGGAAAGGATAATCTTACCATATTTCCCGGCGTCCCTGGCAATGTCCCAGTTGAAGGTGCGGCCCGTGCCGCCCGCTTTCGAGGGATCGTAGCTATCAAGAAGCAGGGCATCGACTTCGTAGGCAGGGATGATGTCCAGAACGGTCTCGTCACGGACACGAAAAGCCTTGATTACCCGCCCCGGGCCGAGAGCCTGGCAATATTCCGGGGGCTCCGCGCCGTGAAGCTGGACCCGGTGAAGCTGAAGAATATGCGCGACGCTCCTGACCGTTTCTATTTCGCTGTCCACGAAGACTCCCACGGTCCTGGTCCCCGGCGGCAGCTTCGGGATGATTTCCCGGGCGCGGTCCAGGTTTATCTGGCGGGGGCTGGCCGCGAAGATAAAGCCGAGCATGTCGGCGCCGGCCTCCAGCGCCATCAGCGCGTCCTCAAGGTTGGTAATGCCGCAGATCTTAACTTTGATCATATGTGCGCGTCCGTATCACGGGCATCTTGCCCGTGACGCAATGTCATTCTGAGCTTCACCAGGCCCCAAATGCGGCCGGACACATGGAATGACATCGATGCCATCGAAAGACCCTTCGACTTCGCTCAGGGTGACAAGGTTCATGTCATTGAAATCGAAGATGAGCGTCAGTCCCGATAGAATCGGGAGAGTCGAAGGATCCTTCGGACGGGCCGGGAGAAAGGCCCTTCGCCGGTCCCTTCGCTTCGCTCAGGGCTAAGGCTCAGGGTGACAGCGGACACTTTCCGAGCAGCTCTTTGATCTTTTCTGCGGGGTCTCCGGCTGTTACCAGGGCTTCTCCGACAAGAATGGCGCTTACGCCGGCATCTTTCATCATCGCGGCCTGTTCTCTGGTAGAGATGCCGCTTTCGCTGACAACCAGGATGCCGGGCGGAATCATGGGCATGAGCTTGAGAGTCGTGTTCAAATCGATGGTGAAATCGGCCAGGTTGCGGTTATTGACGCCGATGAGTCGCGCCCCGGCGCGCAGGGCGGTTTCCAGTTCCGGCGCATCGTGGACCTCCACCAGGGCGGCCATTTTCAACTCGCTGGTGAGGTGTATGAGGTCCGCGAGGGCGGCGGGAGGCAGGATACGGGCTATGAGCAGCACGGCGTCCGCGCCGCAGGACCGCGCCTCGTACACCTGGTAGGGCTCGAAGATGAAGTCCTTCCGCAGCACGGGCAGGCTCACCGCGTCTCTGACCGATTTGAGGTCATCAAGGCTGCCGTGGAAATAGTCCGGCTCGGTGAGCACCGAGATGGCCGAAGCCCCACCCCGCTCATAGAGCCGGGCCTGGGCGATGATGTCGAGTTCCCCGCGGAGCCAGCCCTTCGCCGGCGATGCCTTTTTGATCTCGGCGATGATCCCGAAGCCAGCCTTCCGGAGAGCGCCGGTGAACTCCCGGGGGGCCGGCGCCAGCCGCGGCAGCCTCCGGACTTCAGCCAGCGGCTGAACTCTTTTCTTTTCTTCCAGCCGGGAGCGAACCCTGGCTACTATTTCATCAATAAACACTGCGTCGATACCCCGAAAGCGAATGACTTATGTCGAAACTCGAATGACGAATCAATGCTCAAAACCCGAATATTCAAACAAGGCGCTCGTTCGTCATTCGTCATTCGGATTTGATTGGTCATTCGGACTTCGGACTTCGTCATTTGTCTACTGCAACTGCCGGCTCAGATTGATCAGCACTTGGAGCTTCTCCCGGGCCTTGCCTTTGTCAATGGACTCAGCGGCTATGGCCAGGCCTTCCCTGAGATGGGGGGCGGTGCCGGCGGCCACGAAGACTGCCGCCGTGTTCAGCAGGACCATGTCCCGTTTCGGTCCGGTCTTGCCTTCCAGGATCTCTAACGCGGTCCGGGCATTTTCGGCGGGGTCTCCTCCTTTCAGGTCCGCCAGGGTTGCCCGGGGAAGTCCCAGGTCGACGGGGTCGATATGAAAAGTATCGAGCTTCCCGCCGTGCAGCCGCGTTATCTTGCTGAGTCCGGTGGTGGTGAGTTCGTCCAGGCCCCCTTCCCCGTGGACGACCAGGGCGCTTTCGCTGCCCAGCCGTTGGAGCACACCGGCCAGGGGCTCGGTGAGCTTTTCGCTGAAGACCCCCAGCAACTGGACCGTGGCGAAGGCCGGGTTGGTCAGGGGGCCAAGGATGTTGAAGATGGTCCTGATGCCGAGTTCCTTACGGGTCGGCGCGGCGTATTTCATCGCCGGGTGGAACTTCTGCGCGAACAAAAAGCCGATGCCGGCCTCATCGATGCACCGGGCGACGCCTTCGGGGCCGAGGTCGATCTTGACTCCCAGGCTTTCCAGGAGGTCCGCCGAGCCGGAGCGACTGGATACCGAACGGTTGCCATGCTTGGCGACCTTCAGCCCGCCGCCGGCGGCCACCACGGCGGCCAGGGTGGAGACGTTGAAAGTCCCGGCGCCGTCGCCTCCGGTGCCGCAGGTGTCCACCAGCCGGGCGGATTTGGGCGTCACCCTGATAGCGCTGGCCCGCATGGATCCGGCGCAACCGGCGATCTCGTCAATGGTCTCGCCCTTCATCCGGAGCGCGACGATGAAGCCGCTTATCTGGCTGGGCGTCGCCTCGCCCCGCATGATTTCGCCCATGACGCCTTCGGCCTCGCTCTGGCCGAGGTCTTCTCTTTCCACCAGTTTGGCTATTGCTTCCTTGATCATTTTTCCTTCCAGTCTATCCAGTCTAAGCAGTCAAGCGGTCAAGCAGTCTAAGCAGTCGAGCAGTCAAGCAGTCTAAGCAGTCGAGCAGTCAAGCAGTCGAACAGTCAAGCAGTCGAACAGTCAAGCAGTCAAGCAGCCGAGCAGTCAAGCAGCCGAGCAGTCAAGCAGTCGAACAGTCAAGCAGTCGAGCAGTCTAGGCAGCCGGCAGCCCGGGGTGGGGAATCTTGAATCTTGAATCTTGAATCTTCCAACCTTACAAACCTTATAAACCTTATGAACCTTATGAACCCCCTAGTACGCGCTGGACCTGGCCGGCAGGGCCTTTCCTTCCGCGATGCGGACCGCCTCTTTGAGGGCCTGAAGTTTTCTCAAGCTCTCGTGGTACTCCGTTTCGGGATCGGAATCGGCGACGATCCCGGCGCCGCCCTGTAGATAGACGGTGTCGCCTTTCATGACAATGGTGCGGATGGTGATGCAGGTGTCCATGTTGCCGCTGAAACCGAAATAGCCCACCGCCCCTCCATAAGGACCACGCTGCGTCTTCTCCAACTCGGCGATTATCTCCATAGCCCTAATCTTGGGAGCGCCGGTCAGGGTACCCGCGGGGAAGGAGGCCCGCAGCAGGCTGTAGGCATCGTAGTCCGGCCGGAGCTCTCCGACCACGGAAGACACGATATGAATTACGTGGGAGTACTTCTCGGTGGTCATGTAGGCGGGCACGCGGACGGAGCCGAACTGGCAGACGCGGCCCAGGTCGTTGCGCCCCAGGTCCACCAGCATGATGTGCTCGGCGCGTTCCTTCGGATCAGCCAGCAGGTCGGCGATGATTGCCTTGTCCTCGGCCTCGCTGTGGCCCCTGGGCCTGGTGCCGGCGATGGGCCTGGTCTCCGCCTGTCCCCCTTCCAGCTTCACCAGCATCTCGGGAGAGGACCCGATGAGCTGGAAATCCTGGAAATCCAGGTAGAACATGTAAGGGGAAGGATTGAGCATGCGCAACGCCCGGTAGATGCTGAAAGGCTCGGCGGTGGTCTGCCTTTGCAGACGCTGCGAGAGGACGATTTGAAAGGCGTCGCCGGCCCGGATGTAGCCCTTGGCCGCGGCCACGCCTTGCATGAATTCCTCTTTGGAGAAGCTGGAGCGGAATTCGACCTCCTTCGGAAGGTCCAGGCTGCCGTTGAGATAAGGCAGGGGCACGGGTCGCTCCAGGCTGGCGACCACGGCTGCGATCTTGTCCATGGCCTCCTTTTCCCGGCCTTCGGAGGCGTGGGCGACTATTTTCATCTTCTGGGTGACGTGGTCGAAGATGACCATCGTGTCCGTGACCATGAAGACCGCCGAAGGCAGCCCCAGTTCGTCTCGTTCCGGCGCCTTTACCTTATCGAAAAAGCTCACCACGTCGTAACCCAGGTATCCCACGGCGCCGCCGGAGAAACGCGGCAGTCCGGGAGCGCCGGCCACCTGCCTCCCGGCGAGGAGTCCTTTCAGCACGTGCAGGACGTCTGGTCCCTGTAAAGGTGGCCCTAGGGGAATCTCCTGGCTTGCCTTCCCGTTGACAATCTCGGCCTTGTCCCCCCGGGACCTGAGGACCAGCGACGGACTGGTCCCGATGAAAGAATACCGGCCAAGCTGCTCGCCCCTTTCCACGCTTTCCAGGAGGAAGCACGGCCCCTTATTGCGCAGCTTCAAGAAGACCGATACCGGCGTTTCCAGGTCCGCCGAAAGCTCCCGGAAGACAGGTTTCAGATCGGTAGGACAGGCGTCCCTGCCTGTCCCGTCCCTGCCTGTCCCGTCCCTGCCTGTCCCGTCCCCGCCTGTCCCGTCCCTGCCTGTCCGCAACTCCTGCGTGGCACAGGCGTCCCCGCCTGTGGGGGCAGCGCCGGTGGGACGGGCTGGGCCCGCCGCCGGACCCCGGCCTGCCTCTAACTTCGTTTTGTTCCTCATGGCCATGTCCTTATAAAAAAATAACCCCGCCCGGTAAGGGGCGGGGTTATGAAATCTCCGCGGTGCCACCCTTATTGCCAGCAGCTTCTCCACAGAAAGCCGCTGGCCTCTCATTGGCGGGTACGCCGGTCGTCCGCCGTAGCGGCACGGCCTGCCGTGCCCCCGGGGGCTATCGTGAATACCCTGAGCTTTGATAACGGTGCTCTTTCCGGCCCGGCCTACTCGGTTGCCCTTTGGGCTGGCAGCTCCCAGGCCCATTCAGCTTCTGCGCCAGCGCCGGACTCACACCTTACCCGGCTCTCTGAGCCTCGCTGGAAGCCTACTAGTCCTGTTCTCAGCTTTTACCTTATTAAGTTAAGATGCAAAACATTATCACAGCGTTTTGCGGTTTGTCAAATTCTCTTTCCGCCTGTGGTCCGTCTGTGAAAACGAGTTGTCGAGGAGCATTATCTCCCCACGATATTTACTGAATCTGTGCCGGTTACGCGCGTCGGCGGAACCCCGGGGCCAGCAGGGCCATACACCCTTGCCCTTGTGGTATCTTTGTCAAACAGTCCCTTGTCAACCAGGTCCTGAGTTTCAAAATGCAGCACCAGGTCCAGGTCGCCATCCCCATCCACATCTTCTGTGGCGCTCCTCACCGGTGCGGCGCCGTTTGGAAAGATGCCCGGCCTGTGGTCAGCAGCATCCATGATACGGATGTTCTGAGGGTTCAGACTGGTCGCATCAATTACCGGGAACTGCGGGGTGGCTTGGCCAGGGCTGACAGTTAGGATGGCCACGGCAACCAGGCCCTTCTGGTTCAGGTTGATGGAGTTCGGGTCGCTTCCTGGTTTGATGTCAACCCTTACATTCACCGGAGGCATCTCTCTGGCGATTTGTGCGAATTCCACAACGAAGTAATCATCTACGATGCGGTGCCAGACCCCGGATTCCTCGTTAACGGAATATATGATCCTCCCCTGAAGGTCGGCATCATTGGTGATGATTGACCTGCCGGGAATGTTATCCAGGGGTACTCCCCGATGAGAGGTCATTTCTACCGTTACAATGGGCTTATGCAAAAGGGGATTCACCGAGCCGTTATTAACCTGTAGAACAGCGGTGAAAACGTAGTCCTTACCGATCTTGGCACCGTGGAGCATCCAGACAGCGCCGTTGGAGGGGGGCGTTGGAGACATGTCCAGGGTCTCACCGGCGCTCAAATCGGGATTTGACGTGGAAGTAACATCGCCAGCTATGCCGACCACGATATGCGCCCTGGGGTAATCGTACCTTGGGTATACCGGCCTGACTCTGACGGTGACCGTTTGACTGCCGCCTCCCGGAGGAACCAGCATCGGGTTCATTGCCCTGGATGCGGCATACCCGGGTGTGAAGCTCGCAGGAAGATTGCTGTTCTCCATTCTTGGCCCGGCAAGAGTCTGCCCTGGAGCCAGGGACGCCGTAGACTCTATGGCCGGAAAAGAGACAATATCGGGGAAGAGTGTTGGGTTGAGACTGCTCTCAACCCTTATGGTGGCGTTTGTGACCGGAACGGGGGAACCATCTGTGTTCTGGAGATCAAAGCGCCACCCTCTTTTTCCGGACAGCACATCGGAAGGGCCGACGGCGTCGGAGTTCACCGGAACGGGGGCCTTGACGATCCGAAAACTAAAGGCCTGCAAGGTTAATGGTTGCTGTTGCTGGGCTGTTACCGTACCGTTCGGCGGGATGGCGAGGATACTCAGGACAAACAGAGATACGACCACCAGTTTGACGAGGGACTTCAAGCTGCTTGGCAGGGTAACTTGACGCACCATGACATCGCCTCCTTACAGTAATGTCACCATTGTAGTACCGCTATGACCGGTTTGTCAATACCATCTGTTGTTGGTTGCTGCAAGTCAGACACTGGGAACCCCCGTAGCGACACCCCCTTGTCCGCCGCTGATCTTTACCCACATCTTGCACGCTGGACACAGAGGGTCCTGGAATATGGGAGATGCCAGATATGCAAATACGCGGCCGGATGGTGTCATTCTGAGAGCTTGTGAAGAAATTGGTTAGTCCCTATCTAGCGAGTTGTCTCGCTCATATCTGGGTTTTCAATAAATTCACAAACTCTGAGCAAAGACGAGTCCCAGTCCCGATAGAACCGGGAGAGTCGAAGAATCTTTGGGAGCGGCGACGCGACAAAAGACCCTTCGACTGCCCCTTCGCTTCGCTCAGGGATCCGGCTCAGGGTGACAGCCTGCGTTAAGCGGCAATCCATAGGACTGCCTTTGCTCTGTGTCCAGCAGAAATGTGGGACATGCTCAGTGTCCGCCGTGCGGACTCTCTCAAAGCGGAGCGGGTGTCGAACCGTGGCAGTCAATCGAGCACGACCCCGATACATCGCGGGTCGCTACGCATCTGCAAGACCCCCGCCAGTGTCTGAATTGCAGGTTGTTTGTTGGTGTCCCCCTTTTCGCCCGCCGCGGACTTGGGGGGATCCCTGCCCGCTCGGAGCGGCTGAGGACGACTGCTCGACCGGCCCCGCTCACGGTTTGTGGGATATGTTGGCCAGAATCTTCCTGAATGTCCTGGTGAAGTCCCCGCTGAGAGCCGCGTCAAACTCTGCCAGCCATTTGTGGATATATTGCAGGTCGAGTTTCCGCTCACCGGATTGTTTTACCAGGACTGACCTCGCATCTTCGAGGTCTCTGGGTCTGCCGGCGACTATTTTGTGGATGACGAGGTCTTCTGCTGAAACGAAGTTAACCTGGGTCTTCCCGAGCCTGATTATGTTGACCCTGGCCAGAGCCTCCTTCTCGTAAGCGGAGCGGGAGAAGATGAAATCTATGCGGAGGTTGGACGCCCCGGCGGTTGCCGGAAGAACGTTGGTTTTCGCCACGAATTCCTGGGGATTTTCGGGCAATGCTCTGAGACCCATGGAGCGGATCAATTCCAGGATGGCGGCGAGACCGGAATGGTCCACACCCAGGGTGATGTCAATGTCCCTGGTCAGCCTGGGCTCGCCGTAGAGTAGCACCGCCTGATCGCCGATCACCATGTAGGGAATTCGGCGGGCGTTCAGGGAACGGGCTATCCGGGCCAGGAGCTGCTTAAACACTGTTTATGGCCCTGGCCAGTTTGATGTCCGTGTCGATGCCATCCATGGGGTCGGCCAGAGGGAACACCCCCAGCGCCACCGCTTCCTCGTACATGGCTTCGACAATCTCCAGGTTCTTGAGATAGTCTACCGGGGTGTTCCTGATAAGCTCGTCTTCGAATTGCTGAAGGGTTTCGGGATCGGTTATCATTTCATCTGCATTTTATCACAAGATCCGAGCCAGCCGCGCCGCGCAGTCTAAGTCATGACAGGGATTTATCTGCTATTGATTGACCTCCCGGAGGATGCGGAAATCCGCGTCCGCAGCGGGCGGAGGTTTGCCTTGAAGAAGGGCGCTTACGTTTATGTGGGTTCGGCTCTGAACGGCCTGGAGGGGAGGGTGGGGAGGCATCTTGGCGCCCGGAAGAGGCTCTTCTGGCACATTGACTACCTGTTACAACTCGGCAAGGTACGGAAGGTGGTCCTGGGGGAAACGGGGACCAGGCTGGAATGCGCAGCCGCCCGATGCCTGGCCCGAATCCTGATTGCCGTGCCCGGGTTCGGGTGCAGCGATTGCAGGTGCGGGTCGCACCTGTTCTGGTCGGAAGAGATTGGCGGCCTTGAGCAGAGGGTAGTGGGTGGGGTTTGGAGTGTGGTTTTGAGTGTGGAGTCTAGAGTCTAGAGCCTGGAGTCTAGAGTCGCGGGGTGGGGGACTTAAGACTGAAGACTCAAGACTCAAGACTCTAGACTCAGGACTCTGGACTCAGGACTGTGGACTCGCTACGCCTGGGGGGCGGGTTCCAGCTCGGTCTGGGGCTCGGCCTGGGCTTCGGCGGCCGGTTCCTCGATGGTCTCGGGCTGGGCCGGCGCTTCCGCGGCCGGAGGCTCAACCGTCTCTGCCGCAGCGGGCGCCTCGGGCGGAGCTTCTAACTGGGGCGCGGCTTCCGGCTCGGCGATGGCCTCGGGCGCGGCCTCTTCCAGTTGCTGGTCAACCTGGGGAGCGGCCGGTGGGGCTTGAAAGCTCGGGGCGGCGCTTTCCGGGCTGCTGCCGGAGCACCCCGTCACGGCGATGGCTGCCAGGGAAAGGACTGCTACCAGAGCGACCAACCAGTGAACTTGTTTCATTATTGTCTCCTTTGTTCTGATGTAATGCTGCGATCCGTCGACCGCGGATCGCTGCTAGCAACAGGTATTTCTGGAGACAATACTAGCAGACCCAGGTCTAAGGGGAGTTAATAAAAGGTCTAAAAGGGGTTAAAAATTGGGGCCCGGAACTTGCAAGGAAGAGGATGCCGCGGCGTGCGGCAGACGGACGGTCACCGTGGTCCCCGCGCCGGCGGTGCTCTGGACGGTCACCTTGCCGCCGTGGAGCGTGGCGATCTGGTTGACGATCGCCAGCCCCAGCCCCACGCCCCGCCTCTTGCCCGGCCGCTGGCCCCCGGAGGTGAAGAACGGTTCCAGAACATGGGGCAGATCGGCTTCGGAAATGCCCTGCCCGGTGTCAGCTACCTGGATAAGGGCGTCTCCGGACTGGCGGTCAACCCTGAGCGTTATCGTTCCCCCCGCGGGGGTGAACTTCACGGCATTATCGACTATGTTGAGCACCATTTCTTTGAGCAGGTCGTAGTCGCCTGTAACCGTCGCCATCCCGGTTGCCTCTGCCTTCAAACGAAGGCCGTCCGCCAGCAGCTTTGCCTCCACCACGACCTCTTCGATCAGCTCCTGGAGGTCTATCTCTCCGGAGGAAAGGACCGGGTTCGATTCCAGTTGGGCGCTGAGGAGCAGGTTAGTGGTCATCCGGGCCAGTCTGCGGACCTCCCTCCGCATACTTTCCAGGTGCTGGCGAGTATCGGCATCCGTTGAGGGCTGCATGAGGAGAAGGTCTATCTTCCCGGCCACTATGGTTAGAGGAGTCCTGAGATCATGGGAGACGCCGGCGATGAAGAGTTCTCTGGCTTTGATGGCCTCGCCGAGGCGCTGGAGCATGTCGTTGATAGTATTGGCGAGCTGCTGGAGCTCCGGGGGACGGGGTTCGGCGGGAATCGCGCGCCCCAGGTCCCTGTTCCCGATGTTGCGGACGTGGTCGAGCATGGTGTACAGGGGACGGAACCCCCAGCGCAGCAGCCAGGCGCCGGCGAGCAGCGTAGCGACGCTGCCGCCGATGCCGAGAATTAACGAATACCGCCACAGCTTTTCCTGCGCCGCGGCCACCGAGGCGAGACTGTCCCCGGTCTGGATGACCACGATGGTGTCACCGGTGACCGGGTCCAGCACCGGAACGGTGAACAGCCGCAAAGCCGGATGGTCCCTGAGATTGAGGGTCTCGTATTGCCCTTCCATGCTGGCGGTAAGCAACAGCCCATCCATGTCCGGCACCAGTTGTTCGGGAATGTCGCCGAATTGGGCCAGCACCGTGCCGTAGCGGCCGCTGATACGAAGCACCACCGGCACATAGGGAAGCTGTTGCCCGGTTACCCAGTCAACGAACTCTGCATAGGCTTCCACCTTGATCCTGGGACCGGAAGTGATGAAGCGGGCGACGATCTCAGAGCGTTCTCGCAGGCGGTCGTCCATGGCGATCTGGAGACCCTGCACCAGGATCTGGTGCGCCCCCAGCACCAGGGCCGCCACCAGGATGGGCAGGGTCACGGCGTACCACAGGAAGATCTGCCGGCGGAGACTGGTCCTCATGGGGCCTCTCGCAGGACGTAGCCGAAGCCATGCAGGGTATGAATCAGTTCCGGCTCCCCCGCCGCGCGCAGTTTGCGCCGGAGAAAGTTGATATATACCTTGACCGGGTCGCTATCCCCTTCGAACTCGTAGCCCCACAGTTGTTCCAGGATGGTCTCCCGGCGTAGCGGCCGGCCCGCCGATTTGACCAGGAGGACCAGCAAATCGAACTCGCGCGTAGTCAGCTCAATAGGGCGGCCGCCCCGGCGCACCTGGCGCTTTTCGATGTCGATCTCCAGATTGCCGACCCTGGCGATTCCTTCTACCTGGGAGCTGCGGCGGAGCACGGCCCTGATGCGGGCCACCAGCTCCTCCAGGGCGAAGGGTTTTGGCAGGTAGTCGTCGGCCCCCGCTTCCAGCCCGGACACGCGTTCCCCCACCTTGGTGCGGGCGGTGAGGATGACAATGCCGACATCACCGCCGGCCCGCAACTCGCGGCAAACGTCCAGACCGTCGGCGTCCGGCAGCATCAGGTCGAGGACCACCACGTCGGGGCGCCAGGCGGCCGCCTTCTCCAGCCCCCCCATCCCCGTGGCCGCCGTTTCGACGTCAAAGCCCTTGAGCCGCAGGCCGCGTTTCACGAAGTCGGCTATTTCGCGCTCGTCTTCAATGACCAGTATTTTAGGCATGGCAGGTATGAGTGGCTAATGACGAAGCACGAATGGCCAATCAATGACGAATGACGAATGACCCAAGACGAACGTGATCCGTGTTTGGACATTCGAACTTTGAGCATTGATTCGTCATTCGTCCCGACGCGTCGGGACGTCATTCGTCATTTTTGCCTGGCGCATCGGGTACACGGCTATTATAGAGAAACAAAGTAGTCCCTTCAATGCCTGGATTGGGGCGCTGTTTGAACGGCCCCTGGGAAAGGAATACAATCTCAATGGGGGTTCCATGGCGAAAAATGCCCCGGCGGCATGGTAGAAGAATCGACAAGGGTGTAGCCAGGGAGTCACAGGCGGGACGCCTGTGGCACCGGAGCCGGGGACGCCTGTGATACCGGAAAGACCGAAAGGGGTGAAACATGTCGGAACTCAGGCAAGATAAGACCACCCGTGAATGGGTCATCATCGCCAGAGAAAGGGGCAAACGTCCCCACGACTTCATCAGCCACCTGGAGAAGCCGTGTCCCACCTCCACCTATATTTCTTCGTGCCCCTTCTGCCCCGGTCAGGAAGAACTCACCCCCGGGGAGGTCCTGGCATACCGGGATGAATCGGATGGTGACCAAAAGAAGTGGAAAGTGCGGGTGGTTCCGAACAAATTCCCGGCGCTTTCCCCCGGCGGCAGCGCTGCCAGGGTTTACGAGGACTCCTTTTTCCTGAAAGCGGACGGCGTCGGTGCGCACGAAGTAATCATAGAAACGCCCATTCATAACAAGGTGATGGCCTTGATGACCGCGGAGGAGGTCACGGAGATATGGCGGGCCTACTGGGAGCGCTATCGGGCGCTGGAAAAACTGGAAGACATCAAGCTGATCATCATCTTCAGGAACCAGGGCGCCAGCGCCGGCACCTCGCTGGAGCACCCTCACACCCAGCTTGTGGCCACGCCGGTGTGGCCCTCGCAGGTGCGCAGGCAGTTCGAAGTGGCTATGGACCACTATGATGAGACGGGGCGGTGCCTCTATACCGACATAATGGAGTTCGAGCGGAAGGCCGAGAAACGCATGATCACGGAGACGGACAGATTCGTGGTCTTCCACCCCTTTGCATCAAGGGTTCCCTTCGAGACCTGGATCATGCCGAAAGACCATCACGCCAGCTTCGGCGCCGTCTCACCGTCCGACCTGGGCAGCCTGGCTTCGGTAGTGACCGAAGTGCTCCGCAAACTATACCACGGACTGAACAATCCCGATTTCAACTACGTCATCGCCACGGCGCCGGTCGGCGACGAAAACAAGGACTACTTTCTCTGGCACGTCCGGATCATACCCAGGCTGACGCAAATGGCGGGCTTCGAACTGGGGTCGGGGATATTCATCAACCCGGCCGTTCCGGAAGAGACGGCGCAGTTCATGCGGGACTGGCGAGCTGGCTAGCGGGGATGTTGGTCCTGGCCACTACCAATTTGTAGCCGAGGCGGCGCCGGGTGATGAGGCGGGAGGGTTTATCGGGGTCGGTTTCCAGCTTGCGGCGCAGGCGGCGGATGTTTACCCAGAGCCGGGCTTCGTCGCCTTCTCCATCGGGCCAGACCTCGTCTATCAGCGCCTGGCTGGTTATGATGGTGTTGGGATGGCGGGCCAGGATCGAAAGAATTCTCGTCTCGCACGGCGTCAGCCCCACTTCCCGGGAGTTCACCGTGGCGGTATGGTGGGCAAAGTCGATGCACATATCCTTGTCCAGGATGAGCACTTGCTCCTGCGGGAGCACCTGCTGGGTGCGTTTCAGGATGCGCTGAATCCTGGCCAGGAGCTGCCGGTAGCTGAAGGGTTTTACCACATAGTCTTCAGCATAAAGAGAAAGGCCCTGGACGATGCTATCCTCCGTGTCCACGGCGGTAAGCATGATCATGGGCAGGTCCAGGAAGCTCTTTATCTTCCGGCAAAGCTCGAAACCGTGCATGTCCGGCAGGAGCAGGTCGACGACCGCCAAGTCCGGCAGCTTCGTCTTTAGCTTGTCCAGGGCTTCGCGGCCGGTGCCGGCAGTCATGACTTCAAAACCGTCCCCTTCGAGGTTTATCTGGAGCGAGCGGAGAATGGTCGGGTCGTCGTCGATGATCAGGATTACGGGAAAATGGACTAGCACTTTAACTTTTTCTTTCAACCTCGCTAACTAGTTATTTTAGAACATCAACCTTACAAAATACCTGACAAACGTCTAAATCCTAAGCACTAATATCTAAACTTTAAACAAATTCAAATACCGAAATTTTGAAAGGTTTCGAGCATTCCGGGTTTTGAATTTCGAATCTACTCCGAAAATGTCACCCTGAGCGAAGTCGAAGGGTCTTTGGTTCCCCGCCTGAAAGATTCTTCAGCTCCGACTCGCTGGTGTCATTGTCCCGACGTCGGGATGGGTGATTGCTCAGAAAATAGGCTGTCACCCTGAGCGAAGTCGAAGGGTCTTTCGTCCCGCGCCCCGCGCCGAAAGATTCTTCGACTACGCTCGCTGCGCTCGCTTCGCTCAGAATGACATTTTCATCCTTCATGGTGCGCCATCGGCGCATGGGGGATTGTTTAGGATTTCGGATTTCGTGCTTGGGATTTTATGGATTGCATGTGCTTTCGCCCTTTCAGCTAGCGCCACCCTGGCTGTCCTGCTCTCGTTTCAAAACGACTTCCAGGGTGCGATAGAGGTCGGCGGTGCTGAAAGGTTTGGTAATGTAGGCCGCCGCGCCAGCCTCCATTCCCCTGATCTGGTCCTCTTTCTGGGCTTTGGCGCTCAAGAAGATGATGGGAATTCTCTCGGTTGCCGGCTGCCGCTTCAGGAGCCGGGCAACGTCCAGTCCGTTGATATCAGGCAGCATAATGTCCAGGACGATGGCGTCTGGCTTTTCCTCCCGGGCGATACGGAGACCGTCTTCGCCCTTTTGGGCAGTGAGAACGGAAAAACCCCGCGCTCCCAGGTTGACCGCCATGGCCCGGATGACGTCCGGTTCGTCATCGACCACCAGGATGCATTTCCCATGCAGTTCGGACACCGTTTTGAAAGCCTCGCCGGTCCTTTCGGACTTCCGGGCGGCAGGCCGGTTTTCAGGGATCTCTGAGCCGGGATCGGCGGCTTGCAAAGTGAAGGAAAAAGTTGCGCCGGCCCCGGGCGAACTTTTGACCCAGATGCGACCGCCCATCGCTTCCACGTAAGAACGGCAGATATAAAGGCCCAGGCCAACTCCGGGGACCGTGCGGTTCGAGGGGACGTCGGGGCGGCTGAAACGGTGAAATAGCTTGCTTTGTTCCTCCAGGGGGATGCCGCTTCCCTGGTCGGAGACGGAAACGATGACTTCAGACCTGGCGGCGGCCTGGCCGGGGGCCGGCGTCGATGCGCCGGCGTTCTCCGCCCGGATGGTTATCACGCCCTCCGGCGGCGAGTACTTGACCGAGTTGACCAGCAGGTTGGTCAGGACATCGGCCAGCTTGTCCGGGTCGGCCATTACGGGCGATATCTCCGGTGGAATGAGCACGGTAACGGTCCTGGGGCCGGCTTGAGGGCGGAATTCTTCCACGACTTTGTTGACCAGATTCGGGAGATTGGTCGGCGCCGGTCTCATGTCCAGCTTGCCGGCCTCGATCTTGGAAATGGTAAGCAGGTCGCTGATGATCCGGGCCAGCCGGTCGGAGGCCCGGTTGATGTTTTCCAGGAACTCCCGCTGGTCTTTCGGCTTCAACCGCAGCTCGGGCCGGAGAAGCGTCTCCACCAGGCTCTTGATCGAGGTCAACGGGGTGCGCAGTTCGTGCGAAGCCCGGGCGACGAATTCAGTTTTCATTCTTTCCAGTTCCCGCAGCGTGCCGACGAGGGCCGCTTCTTTGAAGAGCCGGGAGTTCTCGACGGAGATAGCGCCCTGGTTGGCCAGCCCCTGGAGTAACTGGAGACCTGAAGGGGTGAAACTGAGAGCGCCGTCCAGGTTATAGAGGACAAGGCTGCCGATAGCCCGCGTCTGATAGAGCAGGGGCACGGCCATAACCTCACGGGCCTCGAAACCGAGATCGTCCGGGTTGAGGCTGCGGAGGTTGCCCACCGAGATAGCTGTCAAGAATTGACCGGCCAGATGTCCGGGACTGACCGTAATGCCGTGACTCTCAGCGAAGACCCGTCCGGCGTAGTCCTCACCGCTCTGCAACGTGAACGGAGTGGAAAGATCAGGCTTGAAACCAAAGGAAGCGGTCGAGATGAGGCGCTGGGCCTTCTGGTCCCAGAGAAAAAGGACGCCGGCGTCTGCTTCAGGGAAGAGCTTCCTGGCCTGGGAGATGATGACGTCCACCACCCGTCCCACATCAAGGCTGGCGCTGAGGGCCTGGGAAGCCTCGATGAGGGCGGAAAGCTCGCGCGTGCGCTGCTCGACCCGGTTTTCCAGGTCTCTCTGCCAGCCAGCCACTTCGGCCTGGGAGTCCTTCAGCTTGGTGCGCATGAAGTCAAAGGCCCTGGCCAGCATTTCGATTTCCTTCTCGCCCTTCAGCCGGATGGGCTCTTCCAGATTCCCGGAAGCGATTTTCTGCGAGGCCAGGGTGAGGGCGGAGAGGGGTTTGACCACCCGGTGCGCGGCGATCCAGGCCAGGAAGAGACCGGCTGCCAGGGCAAAGAGGCTGAACAGAAAGAGGCGCTCCCGCAGCAAATTAGGGAGGACCGGGGTCATATCGGGTTCCCGCTCCACAATGACGCCCCAGGGCAAGGTTTTCAGGGGAGCAAAAGCAATGATGTGGTCGCTTTCGTCTTTCTCGTCTGCGGGGTGGCTCAGCAGTCCCGGCTGTTTTGCCTGGAGCCGGGAAATGACGTAGTTGAGGTGCTGGCTCTGGCCAAACAGAGGAGATCCGCCGCCCTCCCCGGCCAGAATAGTGCCTTTGTCGTTTATTATCTGGATACGGTATCCCGTGGGCTGAGAGGTCCGGGAGCTGATCATGGCTGAAACGCTGGTGAGCGGGGCAATTTCCATGACCAGGGCGCCCTGATAGGTGCCGTCCGGCCGCCGCAGCGGCGTGGCGATGGAGATAGTAAGCTCGCCGTTTTCGTCGGGAGGCAGGGTTTCCGTGATGGAGGTCTTGCCGGCAAGCAGGGCGCTCTTCACCAGTGGGGAGACAACTTTTTCTTCGTCCAAGTTTATCGGCTGGTGGGGTTCGACGAACAGGAGGCCGCCCCTTTCGTCAGTCAGCCCCACCCGCGAGACATTCACCCGGGCCCGGTCGTGGCACATGTTGAGGCAGGTGTTGGACCCCGGGGACTGTATAGGCCGGGGCGAACCGGGGACAAGCTCCGAGGCGAGTCCCGCCCGCGTTGCCATCTGTTCCAGCTCTTTTGTGGAGTAGCTGATGGCCCCATCAATGTTGGCGGCCACGGTCTCTGCCAGGGCCATGCGTTCATTGAGGGCTAGTTCCGTGCTCCGGTTGACTGCCTCCAGCCCCAGGAAGCCGAAAGTGCCGAAAATGACAATCAGCACCGTCACGGTGAAGAGTAAGGTCTTCTTTTCTAACCCCAGCTTCATAACCGATTTTCCATATGGTGGTGTGGGTATATTGTAAGCCAAAATGGTTCTCTTTGTCTATATTGTAATGTGTGATGTCTGAACATACAAATTCATTGGGGAATTCAGTGCCACAGGCGTCCCGCCTGTGGGTGCGGCCACCTTTGGGGTTGCCGACTCTCGATGGAGACGAGTCGTGTTTGGACGGAAGCTGGTCTGGCCCGGCCACGCAACGACAGGGCTTGCCCCTGTCGGGTTCGACGCCCAGCCGCTATGTGTGGGCGTCTCCGGGCGGGAGAGCGTGTCGGGACGCCTGTGCCGCTGAAATGAAAATTAAATGAAAATGACAAAATTGACCGTGAAACTTGCAGAGATGTAAGGTCAATTGTAAGGTTAGTCTGCTATCCTGTTAATAAAGCGACTAGTTCTTACAGCTTAGTCACAGAAAAGCAAATGAGTTCTTTTATGGGACAGAGGTCCCGGGTCCTATCAGGAGGGGTTCTCCTGATTTTTTTTGCTCTGGCAGCGGGGTGCCGCCAGGGTCCTTTTCCGATTTCTACCCCTACCCCATCTTTCACCAAGACCTTTCCGGTTGTTGCCGACGATCCCGTCACAGGGACTTCAGGCAACGTGGGGGTGGCTGGAAGTTCGGCGGCTGCGCAGGCGGTATTTGGCCGGGAATGTAATGCCTGCCACCCTGGCGGTGGGGCTGGGATAGGCCCGGGTCTGAGGGCGCTCGGAGCGAAAATGAATGCCGAAGGCTTCGCCCGGGTGGTGCGGAATGGGGTGGGAACGATGCCTGGATTCAAGGCGGACAGGGTGTCGGATAGTGACATCAATGGGATGTGGGCGTTCCTGATGGGCGCGCCAGTCGCCGCGGCGGAGAAGCCGGCCCCGTCGCCGAAGCCCCAGCCAACTACCGGACCTGAGAAACCCACTGTCGCGGCAGCGCTGCAGACTCCGGCGCCGAAGCCCCAGGTCACCGTTGTAGCAAAGGGAGATGAGGCCGCGGGGGGTGGCGTGGGCCAGAGGATCTTCGAACAGCAATGTAATGCCTGTCATCCGGGAGGGGGGCAGGGGCTGGGGCCGGCAGTGAAGAGTATCGCTGATAGAAGTACCAGGGAGGCTTTCAATTCGGTCACGCGCGAAGGGAAAGGCATGATGCCCGGTTTCAAAGCGGACAGGCTTCCCGAAGGCGACCTGGACGCCCTCTGGAACTATCTGAAGGACTTGAAATGAAGGAATGGCTAATCTTTGTCGCAGGTCTGGCGGTCCTCGGATTGGCGGCCCTGGGTCTAACGGCGAATGTGGAGAATAGAGCTACCGTGACGCAGCCGATCGCTTTCAACCACCAGAAGCACAGCCCCTTCCTGACGTGCACCTCCTGCCACACCACCGTGGCCACCTCGGCGCGGGCGGGAATCCCGGGCAAGGACTTTTGTTTCTCCTGCCACCAGAACAAGGTGACGGACAATCCGGAACCGGAAAAGATCAGGAACTACGTCGAGAAGAGACAGGAGATACCCTGGGTACGCCTCTTCAGACTGAATGATGACATTGTCTACACCCATGAGCCGCATATCAGCGCCGGGATTCAGTGCCAGAGCTGCCATGGGGACATCGGCTCGAGCGCTGCCGGCGTCACCGGTTTCGGGCGGAAGGGATCGGGGGGACAATATGGGAGGGACCTGATGGACGCCTGCCTCAAGTGCCATGAGCAAAGAAAAGCTTCGACCGATTGCTACACCTGCCACCAGTAAAATGCAAGAATGGCGTTACTGCAAAAAGCTATGTTTCGGCCACAATGAGCAGAAAATCAGATACAAAAAACAGCTCAACATTCAGGTTTTTGACCTTTTTGCAGTAAGGCCAAGAATCAAAACTCAAAATGACCTCAAGAAGTCAGAAGCCAGAATTCAGAATTCAGAATTCAGAATGGAGAATCCGGCGCTCATTCCGGATTCTTAGTTCCAAGAATGTTCTGACTTCTGGATTCTGGATTCTGACTACCGACTTCTGCATTCTGACTTCTGGATTCTCATTCCAACATGATTGACGACGAAAAACTGGCCATAAACCGGAGGACCTTTCTGAAGATCGCGGGAGCGACCGCGGCCGGCTATGCCGTCATGCGGGGCCTCCCCGCCGTCGAGGCGGCGACCCAGGTGGTCAACGAGGCCGCCGAAACCCCGCTGCTGCCAGGCGAACCCCGGTGGCTGTCCACGGTATGTCTCCAATGTGACGCCGGCTGCGGCCTGAGGGTCAAGGTGGTGGATGGAAAGGCCGTCAAAGTAGATGGAAACAAGCTTTTTCCCACTAACCACGGCGGCACCTGTCCCAAAGGGCAGGCGGCCCTGCAGGTCCTCTATGACCCCGACCGCATCCGCACCCCCTTGCGGCGGACCGGGGAGAGGGGAGAGGGCAAATGGGAGTCCATCACCTGGCCGCAGGCTTTGGAAATAGCTGCCCAGAGGCTGAAGGCCATCCGGGACCAGGGACAACCCCACACACTCGCCTTCATGGGCGCCCGTTACCGGGGCCACATGCACAACCTCGTGAAGCAGTTCCTGAACGCTTACGGTTCACCCAATGACATTGTTTTGAGCGGCGCCGGGGCGGACACGGCTCTCAAAGCCTATTACCTGTCGCAGGGAAGCGAAGACCCCCTGGCCTTTGACCTGGTGAATGCCAACTATGTCATCTTCTTCGGTGCGGCCTGGGCCGAGGCGTGGCGGCCGACCGTGGAGGTCGCCCGCCTGTACGGGGTCCTGAGACAGGGCAGGCCGGGTATCCGGACGAAGATTGTCCAGGTTGACACCCGGCTCTCCATGTCGGCGGCGAAATCCGATCAACAGGTGTATGTTAAACCCGGGACCGACGGCGCCCTGGCGCTGGGCCTGGCCCATGTCATCGTCAGAGATGGGCTGTACGACGAGGATTTTGTATCCAAACAAGGCTTCGGCTTCGAAGACTGGGAGGACGGGTCGGGCAGGAAGCACACCGGTTTCAAGACCGTGGTGCTCCGGGACTGTAGCCCCGCTTCGGTGGCCAGGATAACCGGAGTCTCCGAGGCGGACATTGTCAGGCTGGCGAGGGAGTTTGCGCGTTACCAGCCTTCCCTGGCATTGGGCGGCAGGGGTTGTGGAGGCCACACCAATGGTCTTTACAACCAGTGGGCCGTCCACTGCCTCAACGCCTTGATGGGCAACTTCAATAAGCCGGGAGGCATCCAGGAGCGGCGGTTGCCGCCTTTCGCGGCCTGGCCGGAAGCCAGGAAGGATGCGGTCGCCGCCGCCGGTCTGGGACAGCCGCGCCTGGACGGGGCCGGCGGCGCCGGCTTCCCCCTGGCCACCAGCGTGGGACGGGCCTTCACCGAAAGCCTGAAGAGCGGGTCCCCTTACAAAGTCAACGCCCTGTTCTTGTATTACGTCAATCCGGCCTACAGCCAGCTTGAAGCCCAGGCTTTTGCCGATGCTCTGAAGAACGTACCCTTCATCGTCAGTTTTTCGCCGTTCCGGGATGACACCACCCTGCACGCCGACCTGGTGCTGCCGGATTCCACCTTCCTGGAAAGATGGGACGACGACATCATTTCGCCGACGCCCGGTTATCCTATGTTCGGACTCCGCCAGCCAGTGGTGGAGCCCCTGTACGACACGGCCAACACCGGTGATGTCATCATCACCCTGTCCCACATGATGGGCGGGAGCGTCAGTGAATCGTTCCCCTGGAAAAGCTATCGGCGGGCCGTCCAGGAGGCTGTAACGGGAGTTGCCGGGAAGGGACAGGGTTCCCCCCAGGGCAACAACTTTGACGACTACTGGAACAAGCTGGTGGAGCAGGGCGGCTGGTGGGACGAAGGGACGGCGGCCTCCGTCGCCTTCAAGTTCTCCACCCCGTCCGGGAAATTCGAGTTCTATTCCCAGACGATGAAGGGAAAACTGGAAAGCTTGGCGCAGAAGGAAGCGGGCGCCAGGGGCACGGCGCCGGACAGGGCGCTGGACAGCATGCTCAGCGGCATGAAAATCAAAGCCCGCGGCGACGAGATTTATCTCCCACATTATGAAGAACCACGGATATCTGGCGATGAAAAAGACTATCCATTTTATCTTAATACGTATAAACCGATGATGCTGGCGCAGGGAAGAGGGGCCAATACTCCCTTCCTCCTGGAAAGCTATGGCGCCCATGTACCCGGCAGGTGGACGAGCTGGGTCGAAATGAATCCGGAGACGGCCCATGAACTGGGCATCAAAGAAGGCGCCCAGGCCTGGGTGGAGTCCCCGCTGGGGAAGTTCAAGGTGAGGGTCAAATTGTATCCGGGCGCCATGCCCGAGGTGATCAATATGCCTGTGGGCTTTGGGCACAAGGGGTGGGGACGATGGGCCAAAGATTCCGGCGTCAATCCGAACACGGTCATGGTCTCCGACATGGACTACCTGGTCGGGACGCCGGCGTGGGGCGCCACCCGCGTCAAGATATACAAGGCAACGGACTGACGAAAATGACGAATGACGAAAGACACCAGTGGCACAAGCGTCCCGCCTGTGTGGGCCTTACATGCTCAGAAAATGGGCTGTCACCCTGAGCGAAGTCGGAGGGTCTTTCATCCGGCGCCCCACCTCGAAAGAACCTGTCCTGGGCGCAGCGAAGGATTCTTCGACTACGCTCGTTGCGCTTGCTTCGCTCAGAATGACAGCGCAACAACGTTGTCATCCTTCACGGTGCGCCGCAGGCGCACCGGAGATCGTTTGGAATTTGGTACCTGGAATTTGGAACTTAAGCCTGGAGGCATTCTAATTTGACACGCCTAGCCATGGTCATTGACCTGGATAAATGCACCGGCTGCCAGGCCTGCGTGGTGGCCTGCCGGGCGGAAAACAACGTTCCCGTGGCCGGGCCGGACCAGGCCGAAAAGGGAAGGGGTATCTTCTGGATGCACCTGCTGCCCACCGCCGAAGGGGAATTCCCCCGGGTAAAGCCGAGATTCATGCCCATGCCGTGTAACCACTGCGATCAACCGGCCTGCGTCAGGGTTTGCCCGGTAAACGCTACCTACAAGAATGAAGATGGCGTGGTGGCTCAAATCTACACGCGGTGCATCGGTTGTCGCTTCTGTACCGTGGCCTGCCCTTATACCCGGCGCTACTTCAACTGGTACGACCCCCAGTGGCCGGAAGAGACGAAAGCCATGTTGAACCCCGAGGTCTATGTGAGGACGCGGGGTGTCGTGGAAAAGTGCACCTTCTGCAGCCAGCGGATACGGGCAGGGAAGGCCCGGGCGAAGAAGGAGAACCGGCCCCTGAGGGACGGAGACATTGTGCCCGCCTGCGTTGAAAGTTGTCCCACCAAGGCCATGTTTTTCGGTGACCTGGACGACCCGAACAGCATGGTTGCCCAGCTCGAACGGAGTCCGCGGGCTTTCCGCGTGCTCGAGGACCTGGGGACGCATCCTAAAGTGATCTATCTGACCGAAGGAGAATGGCGTGGACAACCTTAACCAGACTCAAGATAGAGACGAGGCGGTATTCCGGCCCATCTTCCACACCACCCCCAAGTTCTACATAATTGCCTTATCGCTATTCGCCGTAGTCATCTGGGGATTATCGGTGTGGGGTTATCAGACCCTTCGCGGTCTGGGCATCACCGGACTGGGCCGTCCTGTGTACTGGGGGGTCTACATCACTAATTTCGTCTTCTTTGTCGGCATCAGCCACGCCGGCACCCTCATATCCGCCATCCTGCGGGTAACCAAGGCGGGCTGGCGGCGTCCCATCACGAGGGCCGCCGAAGCCATTACCGTTTTCGCCCTGATGGTCGGCCCGATCAATATCATCATCGACCTGGGAAGGCCGGACCGGATGTTCAACATCTTCATCTTTGGCCGTTTCCCGTCTCCCCTGCTGTGGGATGTGATGTCCATCGGCACCTATTTTATCGGCAGTATTGTCTACCTCTATCTGCCCTTGATCCCGGATATTGCCATGGTGCGGGACCGGTTGTCCTTCACCGACCAGCGGCGGTGGTTCTATGAGGTGCTCTCGCTGGGCTGGACCGGGACAGAACTGCAGAAAAAAAGGCTGGGCAGAGCCATAGGCATCATGGCCATCTTCATCATTCCCCTGGCCATCTCGGTCCATACCGTCGTCTCCTGGGTATTTGCCATGACGATTCAGCCGGGCTGGCACGCCAGTATCTTCGGGCCGTATTTCGTGATGGGCGCGATCTATTCCGGGATTGCCGCCCTGCTCATCGCCATGGTTATCCTGAGGAAGGTCTATCACCTGGAAGACTACCTGAGGCCGGTGCATTTCAACAACCTGGGTGTTTTGCTAGTCGTGTTCACACTGCTGTGGCTTTATTTCACGGGATCGGAGTGGATAACCAGTATCTACGGTAATGAACCTTCCGACATGGCCGTGCTTCGGTCCAAATTCTGGGGTCAGTTCATGTGGGCCTACTGGGCCATGATTTTCTCCGCCTTCGTGATCCCGTTTTTCATTCTGGCTTTCCGCAAAACCAGAACGATCCTGGGTTGCCTCATTGCCTCTATTCTCATCATTATCGGGATGTGGATTGAGCGGTATACGATCGTGGTCCCGTCGCTGTCAAACCCGCGTTTGCCCTGGGAGGGCATGTTCTACGTGCCAAGCTGGGCCGAGATCTCCATTACCGCCGGGCTATTTTGCGGGCTGGCCTTCCTCTACGTGGTCTTCTCCAAAGTCTTCCCGATTGTTTCTCTGTGGGAGATAAGGGAGGGCGAAGAAGAGGAACACGAAAAGGCCAAACATTATGCGCAGGTGGCGGAAGCAGCCGGGAAATCGTGAACGAATTCAAATATCAGAATGCAAACGGACAAATCAACACTCAAGAATGAGCAGTCAGTCGCCCATCTCTGTCATTCTGAGCGAAGCGAGCGCAGCGAGCGTAGGCGAAGAATCCTTCGCTCTGCTCAGGACAAGTTCTTTCGTTGGTGGTGCAGTCTTGAGAAAAGACCCTTCGACTTCGCTCAGGGTGACAATGTCATTGAGAGCGAAGCGAAGAATCTTTGCGCGGGATTCTGCATTTTAGTACCGGGCTGCCGAGGCGCTTCCCCCACCCTACGGCTGATAGCCGTTAGCCGGCAGCCCTCCTTCATTTGATTCTTGACTTTTGGTTTTTGATTTTCTTACTAGACTCAGGAGGTAAATAGTGAGTAACCTGTTGCCTATCGTAGTGATCGTGGTGCTGGCGGTTCTCTGGGCTGCCCTGGGTATCAAGGTAGTCCGCCAGTGGGAGCAAGGCGTCCATCTCCGTTTCGGACGTTTCATCGGTCTCCGAAATCCCGGATTCAACATGATCATCCCGGTGGTGGACAACCTGGTCAAAGTCAGCCAGCGGATCATAACCATCGTCCTGGAACCTCAGGAAGTCATCACCAGGGACAACGTGACGATCAAGGTTGACGCCGTGGTGTACTTCCGGGTGGCGGATCCGGCCAAGGCGGTGATCCAGGTTGAGGACTACTTCAATGCTACCACCCAGATCGCTTTGACCACCCTGAGAAGCGTGCTCGGCCAGTCGGACCTGGACGAACTGCTGGCCCACCGCGACCGCATCAATGACCGCTTGAAGACGATCATCGATGAACAGACCGAAACCCCGTGGGGAGTAAAAGTCACCGTGGCCGAAGTCAAAGACGTGCTGCTCCCTGAAAACATGCAGAGGGCCATGGCGCGGCAGGCGGAGGCCGAGAGAGAAAAACGGGCCAAGATCGTCCACGCCGAAGGTGAGCGCGCCGCGTCCGGTATGCTGGCAGAGGCGGCCGACGTCCTGGAAAAGCACCCCGCGTCCCTCCAGTTGCGGTATTTGCAGACCATGGTGGAAATGGCCGGCGAGAGGAACAGCACTATCATCCCGATTCCGGTGGAGATGCTGGGCCTGGCCAAGGGGTTGGCCGCCCTTCAGGCCGACGGCCGGAAGGGCGCCAATACCCCGGCCCCCGGGACACGCCCGACGTAGAGCCTCGGTTAAATCTCAATATTTGGACTTTGAATCCGACACTGTCGTTGACCCGAACAGGACTACGTGGTTTTTGCATTTTGAGTTGTCATTTTTCATTTTGGTTTTTGATATTTGACTTTTAGTTCCGGCTTGTCCGGAGGAACGCTGTCCATGAAGAAATGGGACTTCCGAAAGAAGGCTATCCTGGCCTCGGCGATCGCGCCGGCTGTGACCATCTTCCTTGTTATACAGATATTCAAGATAGAGGCTGTCTGGCTGTTTGCCTACTACACGTTCATATTGACCCTGATCTCGATACTGCTGGCTTCGACTTTTGCCGGCTGGTCGGAAAAGCCCCCGTGGGTGGAGAAGCCGGGGCTCTCCCGGCGGCCCGGGATGAAGGCCCGGATCCGGGGCCGGTAAGTTTTCCGGACTGGTAGAACGGGCATCTTGCCCGTTCGCTTCCTGGCCGTTCGCTTACCGAAGGTAGGGGCGTCGGAATGATCCTGGCTGATACTCCCTTTGTCTCGGCGTTCTCCCTGGACCGTCCCCGCTTTTCCTCTGACATCTCCGGGCACCGCTGCCCCAGCCCCCAACAACGTAGGGTGGGTTAAGCACAGAGGGGTATCGGGGATGCTGGGTGGCTGTGCGAACCCACCAGACCAAGGACACGGGAACAAAGCCGTCAAAGCCGACCAGCAGGAATGGTGGGTTCGCGCAACCACCCCCATCGGCGCCGCCCTATTTTCGCTTGACCCACCCTGCGCTCCTGTCGTGGGCACGTGCAACGTGCCCGTACTGGCGACACCCCTCGCGGGTGTCGCTACGGGGTTTAGCCAGGTACTAGTTATCGCCACGTATTTGTTGAGGTGGTGAGGACTAACCCGCCGGGAGGCTGGGATTAGTCTTCCGAGGGTGCGGGAAATAGCCCTTCTTTGACCCTGGAAAGGCCCCAGGTGCTATAGACCCCTGATGTAGGCTGTGGTACCTTATTATCGTGACGCATTAAGGTTTTCCGGCGATGTAAGCGCGGAAGAAGAAAGAAGAGTTGTCACCCAGGAGGAACAGAGATGACTACCAATGCTAGAGCGATAGAGAGGGCCTCAGAGTTGGCTAGGGCGCGGCGGATTGCCCCGGCCCATCCGCTGATGGGGAGGGTGGCCAAGGGAGGCCATGGCTATGCCATGTCGGGGGCCCGTCTAGCTGGGGGGGCAGTGACCTACCCGGGCGAACGCAGAGTTGGCGTGGTAGCGACCGGTTTCTTGATCGTGGTGGCGATATTGATGATGTTATGGGTGCTGGGTTTCGGGTTGAGCGCCATCGGCTACTTCATTATGAATGGGGCCTGAGGGGCAGCAACCCTACCAGCAATCAACGGTTGAAAAAGAGGGCATAGTAACCACTATGCCCTCTTTTTTTGTTCTGGTATTGATCTGAATTCTGGATTCTGACTCGCCGCGGGTCAATTGCCTTTCCCCGACAGCGTGCGGATGTAGTTGATGACGTGCCACCGTCCATCCTCCGGCAGCACTCCTTTGAAGGCGGGCAACCCGTACCACCGATTATCGCAAACACCTCCCCATCCCTGATATCGGCCATGTAAGGCTTGCTGATGTCTATCGGTTTCCAGGCGAGACCGGCTACGGCCGGCCCGTCGCCTTTGCCGGTGGCGCCGTGGCAGGAGGCGCAGGCAGCCTGGTAGACCTGCCGTCCCAATTCAATTGAATAGGCAGTGGCTGCCAGCGGGTTGGAATACTGACCGGACGGAGGGCCTTGGCGGTGATGACGTCGGGACTGAAGGCCCCCTTTTCGGCGACCACCGAGACCCGCTGTAGGGGATAGAAGTCGCCCGTGGGTGAATCCTTCCCGGACGACAGGCGCAGGTAGACCAGTTGCCCCAGCAGGACAGCGACCAAAACGCAGAGACCAACTATTATTCTCTTCATGGCACGAGCCTCCTGTCAGGAACAAGCCTGGTCCGGCTAGCCAAAACTGACTAGCCTCGGTTCAATCTTACTACACTATCTTACAAACTTCCTGACAACTTACAACTGCCAGCAGGGCAGGTATTGCCGGGACTCAGCCGTATGGGCGAAAACATGAGTTGGCCCGCCGGTATCACAGGCCGTCGTGCCTATGAGAGCCGGCATTTCGGACGAGCCGGGGGCTGTGCAGATCCGGCGCCGGGCCACGGGGCTGCGTCTCCGGGAGGTTCGACAGTTGGGAGGTGGGCGCCTATGCCGGCTGCCATTTGACAAATCCGGGGGGAAATGTTACTTTTTGGCATGCGCAGCGCCGGCAGCCGCAGCACAAAGGCAGTCTTCGGCCAGAGGTAAGAACAGCGTGGTAACGGGTTTGATGGTGAAGCCTCTCGCCAGAGAGCTTTGAAGGACAGCCTGATGGGAACCTGTTCCGGTGAGTTATTGAAAACAGAGGTGAAAGAGCATGTCTATCATTGACGAAGTGGCGCAGGCCGTAGAGCAAATCCGGGAGGAAGAAGCCGAGGCGCTGGTCCGCAGGGCGCTGAACGAGGGGGTGGATCCCGCCGAACTCCTTAATAAGGGGGTGCTCCTGGGGATGAAGGGGCTTGGCAAGAAATTTTCCGAGGGGGAGTATTTCCTTGCCGAGCTGATCATGGGGAGCACTATCGGCAAACAGTGCATTGATCTGATAACCCCGTATCTGCCCAGCGCCGACCGCAGGAAGTCGGGGGTCGTCGTGATCGGGGCGGTGAAGTCCGATATCCACAGCATCGGCAAGGACCTGGTGGCTATGCAGCTCCGGATTTCCGGCTATGAAGTCCACGACATGGGGATTGATGTGCCGACCATGAAGTTTATCGAAAAGGCAAGGGAGGTCAAGGCCGACATCATCGGCCAGTCAGCTTTCCTGGTTTCGACCATCCCGTATACGGCGGAGCTGGTCAAGTACTTGAATGATACGGGACTGCGCAAGAACTTCAAGGTCATCATCGGGGGAACGGGGACCAGCGACCAGTATGCGCGGTCGATAGGGGCCGACGGCTGGGCCAAAGACTGCTTTGACGCGGTGGGCCTGTGCGACCGGCTGGTGCGCCGGGAGTAACCCTCCCGGTAGAACAGGCTGGAAAGCCTGTTCGACAGCGGCGCCTCCGCGCGCGACGGGCCGGAAAGCCGCGCGACAGGCTGGAAGGCCTGTCGTACGCAGGGAGGATGATCCGGAACGGACATGGCTTTGATTGATTTCAAGGAGTTCATCAAGAGGTCTATGGACGGGCCGGTTATCGCCGAGCAGGAGTTCGACCTGAACCTCAGCCGGCAGTTGCGGCGTCTGGCCGCCGACTATGCGGTTCACTTCAAGCCCGCCGAGATAATCTGTGATGACGCCACGGCGGACGCGATCTTCCAGGCGGGGGTGGAGTTGCTTGGCAAGGTAGGGATGTACAATGTCGATACGAGCCGCGTGATTCTTCTGGCCAGAGAAGAGCTTGATGAGACGTGCCGGGAGACGCCGAGGCAATTCACCCGCGGGGCGGGAAAGGATGCGGTGACGGTAGCCGCCAGAAGCCACAACAGCCGGGTAGTCCCCTACACCTTCCACTGGCCCCTGGCGCATTCGCTGTCGAATGGCAACGAATCGTTCCTTGCCGAGATGATAGAGGCCCACGTCTCCGAGAGGACCGAACTGGGAGGGCTGGCCAGGGAACTGAGGTCCTGGCTTCAGGGGGTCGAGAACAAGGCCGGGACCGTGGGCGACATAATGTGGGCCATCGCGGTGGCCAGATGGTGTCTCGCCGTGGCCAGGCTGATCGGCCAGCCGGACATGTTTGTGGGGACTATCGGCGCCATCACGGTGCCGGCAATCCTGGCTACCTTTACCGGGGAAGACCTGTACCGGAGATATCATGCCGGCTTTTCGGTGGCTACCATGCCCGAGCTGAAGATTAACTGGGAGCGCTTGCAGTTGGCGTTCATTGCCCGACAGATGGGGGTGACGAGACGTATCGGCGGTGTTACCGTCCTTGGAGGCTACGCCCGCAACGCCGAGGAGACGGCCATTCTTTCCGTCGCCACCGTGCTGGCGCAACTGAGCTACTCCGCCGGAGATTGGGCGCACCTGGCCCCGGTAGACCTTGAGGGATACCGCGCACGGCGTGCGGTGTTGCAGGCCCAAAGCGGCGCCTGCCGGGCGGCGGAAAGGAACATCGGCATTCCCACCACTCTGTCACAGTTGACCAAAAACGGGCTGGGCAGCGCCTTTGCTATTTACGAGGAGGCGGCCATGGTTATTGAGCAGACCTGCAGCGGCGGCAGTTCCCTGTGGAGGTACCCCTGTCATCCCGGGCCTGACGGGAATGCAAGAACGGACTTAGACGGCGAAATGGTGACCAGGGTGGCCAGGGCGGTGAGTGGGATGGAAAGGGAGGAGGCGAACGAATTGCTGAACAGGGTCATAAGGCTGTATGAGGGAAGTCTGGACCGCCCGGAAAAGGGTAAACCCTATCCGCACTATTACGACCTCAGGACCCTCACCCCGCTGCCGGAGTTGGTGGCTCTGCACCAGCGGGCTGCAGGGGAACTGGCCGCTGTTGGACTGCCGTTGAAGGATTAATCGGCTGTTCGTCGTTTCTTCGTGCCATTCTGTGCCACTTTTGCCTCGCTGGTCAATCCTTCTCCCCTTTGGCAGAAGGGGGAGTAAACGCAGATGCGCAAATGATCGTGGCGTTACATATAGTTGTAGTTGGATCAAACCCTGAAAAGGAAACTGGGCCTTGATTGATTTCAAGGAGTTTGTCAGCAGGTCGATGGACGGGCCGGTAATGGTGGCGCAGCAGTTCGACCTCAAGCTCAGCCGGAGCCTGCGGCGTATCGCCGTCGACCATGGTATCCATTTCAAGCCCGCTGAGATAATCTGCGATGACGCCACGGCTGACGCTATCTTTCAGGCTGCGGTGGAATTGCTGGTCCAGTCCGGAATCTACAACGTGGATACCAGCCGCGTGATACATTTGATGAGAGAAGAGCTGGAGACAACGCGCCGGGAAACTCCGAAGCAGGTTACCTTGGGGACGGGGGAGGACGCCGTGACGGTGGCTGCTAGAAGTCATAACAGCCCGGTAGTTCCCCATGGATTTCGCTGGCCGCTGGTCCACTGCCACCATCAAGGAAAGGAGACATTCCTCTCCGAGATGATAGAGGCCCATTTGTCGGCGCCGGGCGAGTTGGGAGACTTGGCCAGGGAGTTGAAACCCTGGCTGACGGGTGTGCAGAACAAGGCGGGAACGGTGGGGGACACCATGTGGGCCATCGCGGTAGCCAGATGGAATCTCACCGTAGCCGGGATGGTCGGTCGACCGGATATGTTCGTGGGTACCGTCGGCGCCATTACCGAGCCGGCTATTCTGGCTTGCTTCGCCGGAGAAAGGGTCTACAAGAAGCATCACGCCTCTTACTCGATGGGTACCATGCCCGAACTCAAGATCAACTGGCTCAACATTTGCAACTGGCATTCATCGCCCGGCAGATAGGCCTGCAGAACCGTACCACCAGCGGTAACATCCTTGGGGGGCACGCCCGGAACGCCGAAGAGACGGCCATACTTTCCATTGCCACTTTGCTGGCGCAGTTGAGCTATTCCGCAGGCGTTTGGGCGCTGTTAGCCTCGGTAGACCGCGAGGGTCACCGCAGTGGTCGCGCCACCATGCAGGCCCAGAGCGGCGCTTCCCGCGCTGCGGAGAGAAACGTCGGGGTACCGGTCAGCCAGCAACAGTTGACCAAGAACGGGTTGGGCAGCGCCCTGGCGGTGTACGAAGTGGCCGCCCTCGTTATGGAGCAGACCTGCAGCGGCGCCAGTTCCTTCTGGAGCTATCCCTGTCATCCCGGGCCCCATGGAGAAATCAAAAGCGATCTGGACTACGAACTAGTTACCATGGTGGCTCGGGCGGTGAGCGGGATGGAAAGGGATGAGGCCAACGGCCTGCTGAATAAGGTCCTGGGCCTCTATGAGGGCACTTGGGACCAACCGGAAAAAGGTAAACGCTATTCTTACTATTACGACCTCAGGACCCTCACTCCGTCGCCGGCGCTGGCGGACATATACCGGAGGGGCGAGGAAGAACTGATCAGACTTGGGGTGCCACTCCTTGATTGATTTCAAAGAGTTCATCAAGAGGTCCATGGACGGGCCGGTGATGGCTGAGCAGGAGTTCGACCTTAAACTCTGCCGGTGTCTCAGGCGTCTGGTGGTGGACTACGGTGTTCACTTTACACCGGCGGAGATAATCTGTGATGACGCCACGGCGGATGCTATCTTTCAGGCGGGGGTGGAGCTGCTCGCCGAGGTAGGAGTCTATAATATAGATACCAGCCGGGTGATCGATCTGACCGAGGAGGAGATCAGGGAGACCTGTCGGGATACCCCGAAGCAGTGTACCCTGGGGTCAACGAATAAAGAAACCTGGCACCCGATGCTCATGACCGGGGAACCATCGAAAGAGCTGCAAAAGGGAGACTCCAGTGCCCGATGAAACCTATGACGCCGTAATCGTGGGGGCGGGGAACAAGGCCCTTATCGTGGCCATGTACCTGGCCAGGTACGGGGGCATGAGCGTGGCCCTGTTTGAGAAAAGGCACGAGGCCGGCGGCGGCTGGTGCAGCGATGAGGGCGCGGCGCCCGGGTTTGTCGCTGATTATCACGCAACGGCGGTCGGCCCCTTCTGGCAGTCCCCCACCGAGATGGATTTCCCCGAATGGAAAGAGCAGGGAGTCAAATACAACGAGGCGGAACTCGGCTCCGGCGCTATATTCAAAGAGAATGATGAGCCTCTGGTTATCTACAACCGCAGGGCCGACCCCACCATGGAGAAGTCGGCGGCTTCGATAGCCCGTTTCTCCAAACGGGACGCCGATACCTGGGTGAGGCTGCAGCCGCTTTTCGGCAAGATCTTCTGGACGGCGATGTTGGAATGGGTCCATACTCCCCCTTTGCCTCCGGGCGTCCCCGACGCCATTGAACGAATGGCGGCAGACCCCGAGCTCAAGAAATACGGGGTAGACCCTTCCTGGGTGGTCAAGACCCCCCTGCAGGTGGCCCGGGAGGTCTTCGAGAGCGACGAAATGATTTCCACCGCCATGCGCTACAACGAGACCGCGGTAGGGAACCCGCCGGACATACCTTATACCGGCATCTGGGCCTTTCTTTATTCCGTTTCGCTGATGCGGCCGCTGCATGCGGGCGTGGCCGGCGGCACCCATAACTGGGCGCACGCGGCCGTCAAGATCGTCCTCAAGTATGGCGGCAAGATTTTCACCAGGCATGCCGTGGACAGCGTGGTCATCGAAAACGGCCGGGCTACCGGCGTCAGTCTGGCGGATGGCAGCCAGGTCAAAGCCCGGAAGCTGGTGCTCAGCACCATTGACCCCTACGGCCTTTGTTTCAAACTTATCGGCAAGGAGCACCTGAGCTGGAGTATTTTGCGCAAAGTGGAGAACCTGGAGCGGCGCATCGGCATTATTACATGGTACACCTGGGCTTTGCACGAACATCCCAGGTACAAAGCGGGGGACATCATGCCCGATATCAACAAGGCGATGAGCGTCATGCTTATAAGCAAAGACCCGGAGGCCCTATGCCGGGAAATGGCGCAGCGCCGGCTGGGCATCATGCCCCGTGACCTCCAGCTAAACATCACCAACCATTCCCTGGTGGACAAAGCGCGGGTGCCGGAGGGTAAGGCCTCGATCCTCACCGAGCAGTTTGTCATCCCCGCGGACCTGCTGACCGAAAGACAATGGGCCGCCTACAGGAAAGAACATGCCGAGGAGGTGATGAAATGCCTGGGAGAGCACTCCTACAACATGTCGTGGGAAAACGTCCTGGGCTACGTGGGCAATACACCCTATGACCACTGCAAACTCCCCAATATGGCCCCCACGGGCAACCAGTTTGTCATCGATAATATCCCCGGTCAGCTTGGCCGGAACCGTCCGATACCTGAGCTTTCCAGCTATCGGACCCCGGTCAAGGACCTCTATGCCACCGGTTCCGCCTGGCATCCCATGGGCATGTCCGCCTGCTGGAGCGGCTATTGCTGCTACAAGATCATCGCCGAGGACTACGGGCTGGAGAAGCCCTGGCAGAAAGAAGGGAGACCGTGGTAGTCCCTTCAGAGTGAGCTCTTGCGTGAGATGGAAAGAAAAAATGACGGAATTCGAAGTCCGAACGACGAATCAACCCCCGACTGGATCGGGGGGACTAATGACGAGGGTAAGTCTTGTTTTGGCATTCGAGCTTTGAGCATTGCTCAGAAAATGTCACCCTGAGCCGAAGCCCTGAGCGAAGCGAAGGGGCAGGCGTCCCGACTTGTCGGGATGGTTCCCCGCCTAAAAGATGCTTCGACTACGACTCGCTTGCGCTCGTCTTCGCTCAGAATGACAGCGCACTCCGTTGTCATTCTTGATGGTCCCGACTCATCGGGATGGGTGATTGATTCGTCATTTGTCACCTTAAGTTCCGGCTTGTCCGGGTTAGGGTGTGACAAGAAAAGGAAATCGGGCTTGATTGATTTCAAGGAATTTATCAGGAGGTCGATGGACGGGCCGGTGATGGCCGAGCAGGAATTCGACCTCAAGCTCAGCCGGGAGTTGCGGCGACTGGCCGCGGACTATGGCGTTCGCTTCCAGCCCGGGGAGATAATCTGTGATGACGCCACGGCCGACGCGATCTTTCAAGCCGGAATGGAACTCCTCTGCCGGGTGGGGTTTTATAACGTGGATACCAGTCGCGTGATCGTTCTGACGCGAGACGAGGTGGAGGCAGTCCGGAGGGAGGCGCCGAAGCAATTCACCCGGGGTGCGGGCAAGGATGCGGTAACAATGGCCGCTAGAAGTCACAACAGCCCGGCGGCCCCCTACGGCTTCCGCTGGCCGCTCCTGCATCCCCACTTCTCCGGTACGGAGGCGTTCCTGTCTGAGATGATAAACGCCCACCTGGCCGAGCGGACGGAACTGGGAGATCTGGCGAGGGAACTAAAATCCTGGCTCGACGGGGTAGAGAACAAGGCGGGAACGGTAGGCGATACGATGTGGGCCATCGCGGTAGCCAGATGGTGTCTCACCGTCGCCCGGCTCGTCGGGCAGCCGGACATGTACGTGGGAACCTGCGCCGGCATCACCGCGCCGGCCGTTCTGGCCTGCTTCAGTGGAGATAGGTTCTACAGGAAGCATCATTCGGGAGTCTCCGTGTCTACCATGCCCGAACTCAAGATCAACTGGGAGCGCCTGCAGATGGCGTTCATTGCCCGCGAGGCGGGCGTGGCGAAACGTATCGGGGGCGTCACGGTGCTCGGGGGGTATGCCCGGAACGCCGAGGAGACGGCCATTCTTTCTATCGCCACCCTGCTGGCGCAATTGAGCTACTCCGCCGGGGATTGGGCCCATTTGGCGCCTGTAGACCTGGAAGGGCACCGGACCCGGCGCCCGGTGATGCAGGCCCAGAGCGGGGCCTGCCGGGCGTCGGAAAGAAACATCGGGGTCGCGGCAACTATGCTTCAACACACGAAGAATGGAATGGGGAGTGTTTTCCGCCTGTATGAGGAGGCGGCCCTCATCATAGAGCAGACCTGCAGCGGCATCAATTCCTTCTGGCACTATCCCTGTCATCCCGGCGCGGATGGGAAGCCAAAAAGCGACCTGGACTTCGATCTGGTTGATAAGGTGGCCCGGGCGGTGAGCGGAATGGAAAGGGAAGAGGCTAACGAACTGCTCAACAGGATTGTAAAGCTCTATGAGGGAAGTCTGGACCACCCGGAAAAGGGGAGGCCTTTTTCATATTATTACGATCTCAGGACCCTCACTCCGTCGCCCGAGATGGTTGAACTCCACCGGCGGGTTGAGGAACAACTGGCCGGACTTGGGGTGCCGTTCCGTTAGACGATTGGAGTTCTCTCCCCCTTTGAAAAAGGGGGATTAAGGGGGATTAGAAAGCCCCGGCCTTCGCCACCCAATCGGCCAGGGTGGCTGTCCAAGAGCAAGCCAGAAGCGGGAAGTGGAGCAAATGCCTTCCCGAGTGGAAAAGAATTATGGGCCAGTAAATGACAAAAAGGGAGGATATTACAGTGAAGATCACGATGTCTGTTGTTACCGTCATGATGGCGCTCATCATCCTGGTGCTGGGCTGCGCCCCGGCGGCGCCGGCCACGGCGCCGCCAGCGGCCCCCGCGCCTGCGCCAGCGCCTGCTGTGGGCAGCGGCAAGGCCGGTTGGGAAGCAGAGTGGGAGAAAACCGTTGCGGCCGCAAGAAAGGAAGGCGAACTCCTGGTCTACATGCATCTCGCTTCGGAGGCAAGGATACCCATAGTGGACGCCTTCTACAAGAAATTCGGCATAAAAATGGATGCCCTTACAGCGCCAACCCCGGATTTGCTCACAAGAATAAACACCGAATACCGCGCGGGCGTGCATCAGGTTGACATTTATATCGGCGGCGTGAGCGGTCTAACGACTCAAACGAAGCCCTTAGGTTACATCTCCCCCATAGAACCGCTGCTTATTCTACCCGAAGTAAAAGATCCTAAGGCCTGGCTCAACGGCAAGCTGCCTTTTTTTGACCAGGATGGCACGGCGTTTGCCTGGCTGGCCATCTCAAGCCCCGGGATCATTGTCAATACCGATTCGGTTAAGAAAGGTGAGATCACCTCTTATCTCGACCTGCTCAAACCCGAATGGATAGAGAAGATAGTAATGTCTGACCCCACCGTGGCAGGAAACGCTGTTGGCGGCATGAATATCCTGGTCGAAGAATGGGGACTGGATAAGACGAAGGAATATCTAACTAAGATCGTGCAACAGAAGACGGTGATTACCAGGGACCAATACCAGAGCACGGAATGGGTGGTGCGCGGAAAAACTCCAATAGGACTGTTTTCCCAGAGTCCGACCGTAATCCAGTTTGCCCAGCAGGGCGCGCCCATCGCTACTCCCCTCACCAAAGAACCAAAGCAAATGACGACTTCCAACGGAGGCCTGGCCATCCTGAGCAAGCCGGCCCACCCGAATGCGACCATCGTCTTTGCCAACTGGCTGTTGAGCCGGGATGGCCAGGCGGCGGTGGCGCCGGTGTTCGGCGCCCAATCCGCCAGGGCAGATGTACCCGCTGAAAACATACCGGAAATAGCCAGGGCGGTGCCGGGACAAAGGTACGTTTTCCAGAGTGAAGAAAGAAGCAAGGCGCAGGACGCGCTCATCCCCGAATGGAGAAAAATCCTGGGACGGTGACCCGGTGTCACGCCAGCGCAACGGAGTGAGGAAGGTTCATGGAGTTTGAAGGTTCGCTCGTTCTGAATGACGATGATCAGTGAATGGAGAACAATTGGGCATTATGTAACCACACGATCTCACGAGATTGGCACGAGAAACAAAGAGAAAGAGGGCCATCTTAAGACTTGTTGGGTCAACGAAAGGATCTCGTGAAAATCTCGTGCTGGTCTTGTGGTTTATTGTTCAACTTATTTAACGATAGTCCCTAAATGAGTCTCTCCGTGCTCTCTGTGTCTCTGTGGCGAACATACGCGTTATTCAGTTCGTTTGTATCGGGAAAGGCAACCAGGTTTGATTGATTTCAGGGAGTTCATCCGGAGGTCAATGGATGGGCCGGTGATGCTCGCCCAGGAGTTTGACCTCAGGCTCAGCCGGGCCTTGCGGCGGATCGCTGTCGACCATGGTATCCATTTCAAGCCCGCGGAGATAATCTGTGATGACGCCACCGCCGATGCCATTTTCCACGCGGCGGTGGAGCTGATCGGTCAGGTAGGAATTTACAATGTGGATACCAGCCGGGTGATCCTCCTGACCGCAGAGGAGGTCCTGGTGGCCTGCGCGGAGACGCCCGGACAGGTCACGCTGGGAGCGGGCAAAGATGCGGTGACGGTTGCGGCCAGAAGCCATGACAGCCTGGTAGTCCCTTACGGATTTCGCTGGCCGTTGACGCACTGCTGGATCCAGGGTAAAGAGCCGTTCCTTTCGGCGACGATAGAGGCCCACCTGTCAGAACCAGGAGAGTTAGGAGATCTCGCCAGGGAATTGAAGCCCTGGCTGAAAGATGTGCAAAACAAGGCGGGGACCGTGGGCGACACCATGTGGGCCGTAGCCATCGCCAGATGGTGTCTGGCAGTGGCCCGGTTGGTCGGCCGTACGGACATGTTCGTAGGGCCTGTCAGCGCCATTACCGTGCCAGCCATTTTGGCCTGCTTCGCTGCGGAGAACGTCTACAAGAAACACCACTCCTCTTTCTCGGTGGCTACCATGCCGGAGCTCAAGACGAACTGGGAGCATTTACAACTGGCGTTCATCGCCCGTCAAATGGGACTGCCGAGCCGGACCAGCGGTGGCAACGTTCTCGGGGCCTACGCCCGGAACGCCGAAGAGACCGCCGTTCTTTCCGTCGCCACGTTGCTGGTGCAGTTGAGCTATGCCGCCGCCAGGTGGGCCCACCTGGCCCCATCAGACCTCCACGGCTACCGGACCAGCCGGGTGACCATGCAGACCCAGAGCGCCGCGACCCGGGCGGCGGAGAGAAATGTCGGGATAGCCACCAGCATGCAGCAGTTGGTCAAGAACGGATTGGGCAGCGCCTTCGGCCTTTATGAGATTGCGGCGCTGGTTATCGAGCAGACCTGCAGCGGCGTCAGTTCCTTCTGGAACTATCCCTGTCATCCCGGACCTGGTGGTTCAATGAAGAGCGACCTGGACTACGATCTCGTCATGAAGGTGGCCCGGGGCGTCGCCGGGATGGAAAGGGAGAAGGCCAACGGCCTGCTGAATAAAGTATTGGGCCTGTATGAGGCCAGTTTGGAGCATCCGGAAAAAGGTAAACCTTATTCGTTTTACTACGATCTCAGGACCCTCTCGCCGGCGCCGGAGCTGGTGGAGCTGCACCGGCGGGTGGAAGACCAGTTAGCCGGTCTGGGTGTCCCGATGCGTTAGAGAGGGCGGCCAGGACCGGATATTGGCGCGCCGGGCTGTTTGCTTAACAACTTGTAGAATGGAGGAAAATGATGAAACGTACCATGTTCTTCGGGGCGGCTGTGGTCTTGCTTATCTTTCTGGCTACGAACTGCGCTGAACAGCCGGGACCTTCCGTTCCCGTAGCGCCGCCAACGGTATCTCCCCAGCAATCGGGAGCCACCGGCAGCAAAACGGTTTGGGAGGCGGAATGGGACAAGACTTTAGCGGCTGCGAAAAAAGAAGGTGAACTTCTGGTTTACATGCACCTGTCCTCAGAGGCGGCGACGCCCATGGCGAACGCCTTCAACAAGAAGTTCGGGATAAGAATGGAAACCCTTACGGCGCCGAGTCCCAACTTGAGACAGAGGCTGCACGCTGAATACCGGGCCGGTCTGTACCTGGTTGACGTTTACATGGGTGGCGCCGGGGGGGTGATCGTTCAGACAAAGCCGCTGGGGTATTTGTCACCCATAGAACCGGCCCTTATCCTTCCCGAGGTGAAAGACCCCAAAATGTGGCTTGGCGGCAAACTGCCTTCCTTTGACGAAGACGGCACGGCTTATGCCTGGCTGGCCATTGTATCCCCCGGCATCGTTTACAATAGCAACCTGGTAAAGAAAGGTGAAATTGGGTCATATCTTGACTTGCTCAAACCGGAGTGGAAAGAAAAAATAATAATGACCGACCCCAGCGCCGGTACGGGGTCGTCCGTGGGGGGCATGCACATCCTGGTCGAGGAATGGGGACTTGATAGAACCAGGGACTATCTGACCCGCCTGATCAAGGACCAGAAGGCGGTAGTGACCAGGGACCATTACCAGAGCGTCGAGTGGGTGGCCCGGGGAAAAGTCTCGGTGGTGGTGTTCCCGGAGACGCCCACCGTGGTCCAACTGGTGAAAGAGGGTCTTCCCCTGGCCATTCCCGCGACAAAAGAGCCGCAGCAAATCTCGGCTTCAAACGGAGGCCTGGCCCTTCTTACCAGGCGGCCCCACCCCAAAGCCACCAGCGTCTTCGTTAACTGGCTGCTGAGCCGGGAGGGCCAGGCCGTGGCTTCTGAAGCGTTCAGCGCCCCGTCCGCCAGGGTGGACGTTTCTGCGGAAAGCGTACCGGAGATGTTCCGGCCAAAGCCGGGTCAAAGGTACGTCAACCAGACCGAAGAAAGGACGGCCAAACAGACAGAGTACGTCCCTGAGTGGAGGCGGATCGTGGGCCAGTGAAACCGTGGCGCCCCGATGCATCGGGGTGGGCTTGGGAACTCCCGTTCGTCTGAATGACAACCGCCCGTGAATCGGGGGGCAGTCTCGGACGAGGCGTAGTCCCTCAGAAATGAAGTCTTGCGCAAAAAGCAAAGAGACTTTTTGGTTCCGGCTTGTCCGGGCCAGGTACACGAAAGGAATCTGTGATGACTTTTGAAGAGAAACCGGCCAGAGTGATAGAGGAATCTATCAAGACCTTTGTCAAGGAATCGGAAGAAAACCGGTTGGGTATTGACGGGGGGCCTATTTGGGAGGAGCCTCTGGTGGGCTTTGCTGACGGGCACGATCCGCTTTTTGAAGAATACAAGAAGATTATCGGGCCTTTTCATCGTACTCCGAGGGAAGTCCTGGAGGCAGGTGCGAATGTAGCTCTCAATGGTATCGCTACCCAGAAAATGAGTGTTATTTGCTGGGTTTTGCCCATGGCCTCCAGAATAAGGGCTGGCAACCGGAGAAGGGAAACCGGTCCGACCATGAGGTGGATTCACGGCACAAGATATGGCGAATTGTTGAATGATAGCCTGCGGCGCTATGTGGTATCCTTGCTCTCCCAGAAAGGATATGCTGCTGCGGCTCCGGGACGTGATGGGTTCAAGAGTTTTGATTTGCCCACAGGAGGAACTTCCAACTGGTCCGAGAGGCACGCCCTTTATGTGGCCGGAATGGGGACTTTCAGTTTGAACGACGGATTTATCACGGCCAGGGGGATGGCTATGCGCTGTGGCAGCGTGGTGACCAACCTGGAAATAGCTCCGAGTCCGAGGCTTTACCAGGGCCACACCGATAATTGCCCGTTCCTGGTTGATGGAAGCTGTGGGGACTGTATCGACCGGTGTCCGGCTGGGGCCGTAACGGTTAAGGGTCATGATAAAATCAAGTGCCTGCGGTATAAGAGGGAAGTATTACCTGATCTCTTCAAATTCTATGAGAGACCGCCTACACTAACGCTGCGCATAGCTTGTGCGCTGTGCCAATGTGGAGTGCCTTGCGAGTCCCGCATCCCCTCCCGAAAAGCCGGTTAGAATCGCCTTTAACAGCAGTTGAGAAACTTGTAAAAGGAGGTTTATGATAATGAAACATTTGATGCTCATCGGAACAGTCGCAGTACTGCTCATGCTGCTTACCATGAACTGCGCTCGAAAACCGGAGCCTTCGGTAACGGTACCGCTAGCTGCGCCAACAATGTCCTCTCAGCAATCCGCTGCAAGTAGCGGCAAAGCCGATTGGGAGGCTGTATGGCAGAAAACCCTAGTGGCAGCTAAGAAGGAAGGTGAACTCCTGGTTTATGCATCGAATGTCCCACCGGAAGCCAGGATAACTGTAACAGATGCCTTCGACAAAAAGTTCGGGATAAAGATGAATGCGCTTATAGCACCGTCTCCCCAACTGCAAACAAGAATAAACTCTGAATACCGGGCCGGTGTATATCAGGTTGACGTTTATATCGGCGGCGTCAGTGGCATAATAATTAATACGAAACCCCTGGGTTACCTGTCTCCCTTAGAACCGGTGCTTATTCTACCTGAAATACGAGAGCCTAAGATGTGGCTAGCCGAACTTCCGCAGTTTCGTATTTGGACCCGGTCACAGGTGAATCTATTTTTGGCACTACAATTCTTGAATTCTGATGCGCTGCGGAAGGTGTAAGTGGAGCCTCTGGAGCAGGGTTGCCTGGGCCGGGGTCGGCT
>JACQUA010000040.1 GCA_016210565.1 Chloroflexota bacterium | reverse complement strand
TGTCCTGGCTTAAAACCAATTTTGCTTTTCGGCTCTTCCGTGGCATATTGATTCCCTCCTATCCTTTCTGGAAATCAATATATCACGAGCCGGGCTATATGTCAATAGTTTAATGAAACGATACAATAGAGATTCCCTTTTTTGTTCCTGTGTTGCATGGAATAACTGTGAAACGGTTGAAAAACCTGGGCCTTCCTGTAATAATAGAGACGCTGAACGTGATTAAGCTAAATGATATTGAAAGATACTTCCGCCAACTGGAGGAGCGCACCAAGAGGTCTCGCGACCATTCCTGAGAAAGGCACCAATGACAACACAGAAGTTCGACGTTTTCATTTCATATGCCAACGGGGATACCAGGTGGGCGCAGTCTCTCGCTAAGAGTCTTGAGAAGAACGGCCTGAGCGTCTGGTGGAGGGAACCAGGTCAAGTGTATCCTGCGATTGCTTCAGAGACTCGTGAAGCGCTTCGCAACAGCAGGTTATTCGTTGTGCTCTTTGGAAAGAATAGTAGCGGTTCTCCTGGGATCAATTTCCTGCTGGGCGCTGCGCTGGAACGGGGTATGGAGATTGTCCCCGTTGTCTCTAAAGACCTTCCCGTGGACCGCTTGCCAGCGATGCTCAGCAAGCTGGTTGAAGAACAAAAGTTGGGTGGGGGTGCACCTTTGGTGATGGAGGAACCGGAGGACGTGGCTGCGAGACTGAGAATAAGGGTTGTTGCTGGGTGACGGTGAGGCAGAAGACGCCGAATTAAGTGATGCTGTTTCACCGTCCTCGGGCTGTTCCCGAGGAACTCTGAGGGTCTTGCAGGCGGTCCGCGCGCAACCATAGGGTAATCCGGGTCATCTCGCCCAGGCGAGATTCCTTCCGATGCGGAGCTCGTCCATCCGGGCGAGATGGGTGTTCTGCATGGCGACGGCTACCACGTCAAAGCCGTGGTGACGGGCCATGGCGCGGACGCCTTCGGCGTTGTCATAGGTCATCAGGAAGTCGCCCCGCAGCGCGCCGGACAGGCTAAAGAGGGCCTCGTGGTCGAGTTCGTTGTAGGTGTAGAGGCGCGTACCGGCTCTCTTGCCGGCGGCGGTATACGGGGGATCGATGAAGAAGACGGCGTCGGGCCGTTCCGCATGCTGACGCATCACACCCAGGCCGTCGCCCTGGACAAAGTCCAGCCTGTCCCGGATCCTGCCGATGTCCCGCACGCGCTGCGCCAGGGTATGGGGATACCAGCGGGAAGCAATACCCTTGCCGTTCTCGCCGTGCTTGATAAGACCAGCCCCCGGCGCCATGATGCCCCCGTGGCTGATGCGGTTCCGCAGCAGGGTCCTGAACGCCGTCTCGCGCAGCGAGCCGCCGGACCCGTTCAGTTCCGCGGCGATGGACTCATCGGTGATCTTGAAGCTGAGGATCCGGTTTGCCAGCCATTCGGCCTCGCCTTCAAGAATCGCCTGCCAGACACTGGCGACCTGCTCATCCAGTTCCACCAGTAGCACGCGGTCCGCGAGTTTCTCGAACGCTACCGTCAAGCCAACTATTCCCCCGCCGGCGAACGGTTCTACCAACAGACCGGGCTTCCCGGCGAAACTATCGAACCAGCGCCTGATTTGAGGTATTAGCCACGTCTTCCCCCCTGGATAGCGGAAGGGGCTTCGCTGCGGCACCGAGGCCACGTTGACGACCCGTCTCTGGCCCGTCAGTCCGAGAAGCTCAAGCTGGTGCACTCAGCCCTCCCAAATCGATGCTCCCCGTGTCCGGTGGATTTTCGCTTTCGAGCTTTTCATCAAGCTTCTGCTGCAATCTCTGGATGAACTCTTCGGGCTCGCCCACTAGGGGGCGCGTTATCTGGTCGAGGGAATCACTGAACACCGTGTAAGCTGTCCTCAGCCTCTTGAGCGCGTACTGAGTTCCAGATCTGTTGGACTCCAGCTTGTAGACGAGCCAGGCCACACCGGCGCGCCCCATCTCGGTTTCGCGCAGGCTGGGAAGAGTCGCGTAAAAGCCTTCGTCAAGCGCAACCGCGATCTTCTTCTTCCAGGCATTCAAGATACCACCCTTGTAGAGCAACTGCGGGGCGAGACGCTTACGGCTTGACGAAAGGTAGTCAGGGCGGGGGTAGTTTGTCTCTTTACGCCAGTCCATGTCCGCGTGGGCCGCGGGGTCCTTCATGTAATATTCGAAGGGTCTGCGCACGTTCCCCGAGATATATACCGCTTGCACTTCCAGGGCGCCGAAGTCTGTCACTTTCCCTTCGGCGTCGTAGGCAACGAGCACGACGTCAATGTTCCCGGCCGTGTTCCCATTCTTGTCATTCAACCGGACCTCGGTTAGGGATGTCCAGGACGCGCCTTCTGGAAAGAAAAACGCGGCCGCATCCTCCGCTATCAACCAGTCCTGGCGAAAACGAATGGGGCAGGTGATGGCCAGGCCGTCGCCGTGGAAAACGCTGCAAACCCCGAGCGGATTATCGGCCTTGTCCTTGGTGCAATTCGGGACCTTGTTGTTGAACGGGCACAGCTTGAGCTTGCGGTATCTGCCGCGTCGGCGCCCATATTGCTGGCGGAGAATCCGAAGACCTCTGCTAACGGTTGACCTGGCATTCGTGTTCTCTCGAAGTCTCGAGAATTAGTCCTCTCGACGTGAGCGATTCTACAACAGGGGTTGTCGCCGCGCAAATCTGCCGTCCGCCGCTCTGCCGGCGATTGGAAGAAGAAACCGGGCTCCATGGCAAGACATAGCAATCCGCCGTGCCCCCTTGCAGGGGGCCCCATGAAGGGTGAAAACAGCCCGGGCCGAACCCGTAGCGGCACGCTGCCGCGTGCCCCCGGTTCCAACCAACCGGCCGCCGGTCGGGCGTTTTTGAGCGTGGGCGCAATTCCGCGGCCCGCAGGCACGGAGGCCTGCGCCACCCGGTGGGACACGGGCTGGCCCGGCTTGCCCCGTCTCATGTCATAAATATTCAACTTTTCTCGCCCGGATTTTGTGCCTTCTTTATGTGTTTGCCGGTAACATACGTATACATAATCGGGGCAGCGGGTCCAGAATCACCCGACGACCCCGATATTTGATCGGGGGCGAATGACGAATCAACGATCAAGACCCGAATCTTGAAAAAGGTCTTACATTCGTCGCCGGTCGTTGCGGCCCCGGCCAGAACTAACAAGGAGGTCTTCTGCCATGTTTGCCAACGGAACGTTTCACAAATGGATCTACCTTGCTGTGGCATTGCTCATGGTGGCATCCGTTACTGCCTTCGGCGCCCCGGCGGAGGCGCAGCAGGCGATGCCCGGAGTTGGGCGCGGCTTCACCGCGACCATCGATACCGCCACGTACGCCCCTGAACCGGGCAAGCCACAGACGACTATCTCCCTGAAGGCGGACCAGGTGGCGGGCAAGACCATGCAGTTGCAGGGCGATTTCGTCGCCATGGACGTGGACCTCGATACCCTGACTATCTCCGCCTTTGCGGTGGAGGGGACCATGGTCTACGCCATGGTCGTACCGCAGCATGGCTCCATTCTCAGCGACGACCTCATAATCCGGTTCGAAGGCGAAAAGGTCTTCGTGGAAAGAAAAGGACCGAACGGCCTCATGCGGTTCAAGGCCGAAGACGGCAACGACGGCGGGTTGCTCGAATGGACGCCTGAGCCCAGGCAGCCGGAGGTGATGAACGTGGAGTATACCCTGGGCCCCGGCCTTCGCTACACCGGGCTGCTGTTGAGCATTACCGGCGAACAGCAGTTGCATTTCGCCGGCCTCAAGCAGGGATTCGAGTCCTCGTCGGCCGCACCGGACCATCCGGAACTGGCCAGGCCCGTATTCTGGACCCCCATGTCGTCTCTCTGGAGCGTCTCTCGGATGAGCAAGGTCGAGACCGAACTCGACGGTCCTTTCGGCACCGGGGCCTTTGTGGCGTTCATTGACGGAGTCGCCTACAAGGCCAAGAAAGCCGGCGACAGGACAACCTTCAAGCTGAAAGCGGCAAGAGTGGCTGGCAAGACCATGCAAGTCGTCGGCCTTTACAATACGATGTCCATCAGCCTGGACACCTTCGCCGTGACCAACTTCAGCGTGGACGGGGTTATCCTCTACCAGAGCATGGCGCCGCAGCAGAACGCCATCCTCACCGGCGACCTGCTGATGGAGTTTGACAAGGAAAAGATAAGACTGGAGCGGCCCGGGGCTGCAGGCCTGATGAAATTCAGGGCCAGTGATACAAACTTCCTGAAGATAATCGAATGGTCCCCCAACCCCGCGCCCCCCAACCGAATGGACATTGTCTTCACCCTGGGCGCTGGAATCAGCTACACCGGTACCGACCCTGTCGGTCCCGGTCAGGTCAGACTGCTGTTCAGCGGCATGGGCAAGACGGGGTGGGAAATATCGAGACCGACCCCCGGCGACCCCGAGCTGGCCAACCTGACATCCTGGACGCCGACAAGCTCTATCTGGAGCGTCTCAGCGGCGAGCAGCGTCAACACCGAACTGCCGTTACCCTGACGCCGGCAAGCCGGAAACCCCGGGGCCAACCCCCGAACCGGAGACCTCGTCTAAGAGTAATAAGCTGGGCGCCGTCTATGTTGCGCCCTTCGATGTGCACGTCGGTGACAACGTGGTCCAGCCCGATATCCTGTACGTCTCCCGCGACCGGCTCAACGTCGTCACCAGGGAGGAAGTACACGGGGTCCCCGACCTCGTCATTGAGATTCTGTCTCCGGGTACCGCTGACAAAGACCGCGGCCTCAAGAGAAGGCTCTATGCCCGCCATGGCGTCCGGGAACTGTGGCTGGTCGATCCCGAAGGTGAGACCATTGAGGTGACCAGACCCGGCAAGACCGGCCTTGAGACCGCCGGGGTTTACAAGAAGACCGAAACCCTCACCTCACCCTCCTTCCCGCCCTCAGGCTCAACCTCAGGGAGGTATTCTGACCTCGGGGCGCGGATGGCACGCCCTCCCTTCATTGCCACTCCTTCACCGGACCGCCCAAACCGGTAGGTAACGGTCGTTGCCGGGGGACAGTAGAGGCCCGTGCGCCTGCCGGCAGGGGCATGCACTGCCGGATCTGCGAGGCGTTCACCTGCCCGGCGCCTTCACCAGCAGTATGGGAGCTTTCCCCCTCCGCCGCAGCACCCGGTCGGTGACGCTTCCGAAAGCCCACCGGCTCAGCCCGGACCGCCCGTGGGTCGACATGGCCACCAGGTCGGCGTTGGTTTCTTCAGCGCATTTGATGATCTCCTCCGAAGCATCGCCCGGGCTCACGATAACCCTCACCGCGGCGCCCCTGTTCCGGAAACCCTCACCCACGCTGTTGAGATAGGCGGCAGCCTTCTCCTTCAGCTCCGCTAGTTCCTCCTGGGGGCGGATCACGTCTGCCACCGCCTCCCCGGCCACCACCGCCGGGTGCACCCGCGACACGACCTGAAGGAGAATGATCTCCGCTTTCACCTCCGGCGACAGCTTTGAAAGCAGGTCGTCCACAAACGCCAGAGCAGACTCGCCGACTTTGGAGCCATCCAGTGGAATAAGTATTCTTTCGTACATCTTGTTCCCCATCTTTCATGATCTCTGCCTGTTAAGCTGGCTTCCACCGCTGTCGTTTCTTTCACATTTTCGGTCCTCCCTTCACTGGGTCGCTGGATCGGGTTCGCTCCGGCCCCCCTCGAGTGCCATTGATCCGTGCCGCTCAAACCATCCCGGATTATCCCCCGGCTATCTCGCAGAGTCGCTTCCTGGTCTCCTGCAACGCAGGGCTTTAGCCCCGTGAACGCCAGCCAGCTAAAGCTGGCCGTTGCAGCAGCTATGCGCCCCGCACCAGCTTAATTCTAGCATACCACGCATCGGTCCGAAGAATGCGACTTCGCTCTCGCATTCAGAGCCTGCCCACCAGCGTCAGTGCATCGCCAGGCCGCCGTCCACGTTGATGAGCTGGCCGGTGATGTAGTCGCTTTCGTCCGAGGCCAGGAACATCAGGGCGCCGACCAGGTCCGCGGGTACTTGCGCCCGCTTGAAGCATTTTTGCGCCAGCAGCGCCTTTGCCTGTTCCGGCGAGACCGTCTCTCTGGGCACCTCGGTGACCACCGGACCGGGGGTGATGGTGTTGACGTTGATGTTCCAGTCCCCCACCTCCCGGGCCAGCCCCCGGGTCAGTCCTATTATCCCGGCCTTGGAGGTTACGTAGTGCAGGTAAAAGGGTCGCCCGCCGAAGACCACGCCGGAGGAGATGTTGATGACCTTGCCCCGGTTCTGTTTCTTCATCACCGGGATGACCCACTTGCAGCAAAGGAAGACGCCGGTAACATTGACGGCCATCAACTGCTGCCACTCCAGGAGGCTTATCTCCTCGAAGGGCTTCATCTTGATGGTGTGGAAGATCGCGGCGTTGTTTACCAGGATGTCTATCCGGCCGTACTCGCGCAACGCCGCTTCCACCATGGCCTTGACGCTTTCTTCGCTGGAAACGTCGGTGGCCACGGCCAGGGTGTCCTGTCCCCGGGAGTGCAGGCGCTCGGCCACGGCCTCGCCTCTGGCGGGGTTGACCTCGGCCACCACCACCTTTGCTCCTTCCTCACCCATCCGCTCGGCGTAGACCTGCCCGATCCCCTGCCCCGCGCCGGTAATGATGGCCACTTTATCCTGAAGTCTATGCATTAGCCCTCCTTCAGTTAGTCCCTGAACGGTGAAATCTCGCGCTAAACGGAAAATGACCCTCCCGACTGGACCGGGGGCGAAGTCCGGATAACGGAACAACGAATGACGAAGGCAGGCTGTTTTGACGTTCGAGTTTTGAGCTCAGAAAGTAGCCCGTCATTGCAAGTCCCGGTGAAATCGGGATTCCTCGCAATGATGGTTTCGTTTTCATCCTTCATGGTCCCGACTCGTCGGGATGGTTGATTGATTCGTCATTCGAATTTCTTCCTTCGTCATATTGGTCGTGCCTTTTGTGTGAGAACGTGTGCGCGGCTGCCCCGGGAGGATTCCTGCGAAGTTGACTATGGCAATCCCTGCCACTGGGTGGAGCCGTACCTTTGCAGCCTGTGCGCTCAGGGCTGATGGCGAGATCGGAGTTTGGGTATGCGGTAAGCGATTCCGCCGATTACGAACCGCTTTACATCGCAGTGAACAGTCTTGCCGCTTGCATCCATAAGTTTATGCGCCGTATCGATGTACTCTGCACCATAATAGTAGGAACAAATAATACTGTCACCTCCGCGAACGGATTTTGCTTCGACGCGGTCCACTTGCTTTCTTCTTATCTGTCCCTTTTCGATTCTGGCTATGGCGCCATGCTCTACCATCAACTTTTTGATATCCGGCCCGGGAAGGAATTGAATATTGCTCACGGTCTTACTATAATGTTCTAAAATGATTAAATCAAGGGTCAAGATATTTCCGCAGAAGCTGCTGAGTCAGCGTGCGATCAAGCTACTTGAGGCCTTCACTGCTGAAGGTGGCGACATCGACGCATTCCGCGATGCCTTCGAAGACCTCATCGCCGAACTGGAGGTCAATCCGGATACCACACCAGAAACGAAGGCCCTCTTCCGGCTCTGGCTCTATCTCCACGAGGCGGACGAGGGGTTCCGGGACATCGAGGAGGCCTACATCTACGCCCGGGACCTGCTGGAAGCGGAGCGCCTGGCGCGTTGCGACTCCGCCGGGCGCGGCTCCAACCTGCCACATTGAGGGGGCATTTCCCGAGGCCTCCCGCACCGGCGAGGGGGAACGTGTGTCCCTTCCTCACCGAAAGGGAGAAAACATCAAACCAACTCCGGGTGATTTTGGTTCAGCCACTTTGTCACGGTTTCCCACAGGGTCCTCGCCAGGGCCAGCATTTCCCCCGCTTCCTGCCGGGATACCCCTCCCGCCCGTTCATAGTCACTGATGTTTCGCTTTTTGCGAAAACTGTCAAGCTGATCAACCAGGTCACTGCTCGCGCCGATTGTAAAGGCGAGCGACTGAATGGCAGGGTAGTGATGCGCTTCACGGCCTTGGCCGGTAGCCGCTGGCGGCCAGAGCCCCCATTGCCAGTTGCAGAGCCGCGTCATAGGCAATGCTTAACCGGGTGTCGGCGCTGATTCCTTTCGCCTGGGAATCTGCGATATCGCGGTCGGCGATACCGAGCAACTCTCTGATTTCCCCGGCGTCAGGTCTGTGCTTTACCAGCCAGCCTTTCGCCAACCAGTCGCTTAAGCTCATGCTCATTTCCGATCACGAATATCTTTTCACCACTCAAAATATCCTGTATGAAATGGTGCTTCCCGGCAACCCTGGAGCGGAATTCCGCCACAGGGTAGACGGTCGGGTTGACTTCTCTCCCCAGGGTTTCCTGGGCGCCGTGGAGCGCCTTGACCGCTTCTGAAAAAGCGACCTCGCCGATAATGAGCAGATCAACATCACTGCGGCGGACCTCTTCTCCTCTGGCGACTGAGCCATAGACAATGGCAATTGCAATGCGCGCCCTGAGTGGCGCCAGGGCGCTTTGCAGCGCCCCAGCGACCCCCGCAGTCTTGGTTATGAGGCCTCTCAGTTCCTTGAATACCGGCGAGTCCGGGTTAGCCTGGAAGTATACCTGCCGGCCCTGCACGGAGCGACGGATAATGCCGACGCCGGCCAGTTGTTTCAGTTCCCTTTGCACCGGACCGAGACCCGCACCGGTAGCCCGGACAATCTGGCGCAGGTAGAAGGATTCATCAGGATGGCCATAGAGAAGGGAGAGCACCGCCCGCCGTGCCTTGCCAAAGAGCACGGAAGAGAGGCTCCTCTTTGCTGCCGTCGTATTCATGACGGTTACAATTGTAACCTGTGGAGTTACAGGAGTCAATCGGTCGAGGGTTTTTCACCGCAGAGGCGCAGAGAACGCGGAGAGAGTGGACCGGCCAATCAGACGAAGAGCCTCAGCTATATGGGTTACGGGTTTCTCCGTGCCCTCCGCGGCTCGGGTGTAAATATCTACAATTTGCTTAGAAAATGTCATTGCGAGCGAAGCGCGGCAATCTCCTGGATGGCTTGACAGGCCGTGGGATTGCCTCGCTTCGCTCGCAATGACAGTCCGTTTTCGTCCTTCACGGTGCGCCGCCCGCGCATGGGTGACTGAACTATCAAACTCAAATGACGCTTGATGATGGTTATTGACCGAATACATTTACGATTGGTGTAGTCCAACCTTCACAGGCACGGAGGCCTGTGGTACCCCCCCGGGGAACATCAGTAAATCACGCCGGAAGCGGCCAGGTCTTCGATCTCTTTTCGGGAAAGGCCCAGTAGGTCTCCGTACACGTAGTCGTTGTGCTGGCCGACGAGCGGGCCATCGTGCCGGATTTCCGGCGGGGTGGCCGAGAGCTTCCAGGGGCAGTTGAAGGTACAACGGACGCCCAACTCGGGATGTTCCACCTGCGTGATGAGGCCGCGCTCGTTAAGATGCTGGTCGCAATAGATGTCCTTTGCGGTATACGAAGGCGCCGCGGCCACGCCTGCTTTCTGGAGGATGTCCATGATTTCGAAGCTGCCATGGCTGGCGGTCCACTTCCCCACCAGCCCGTCCAGCGCCTCCCGGTTCTGCCATCGCTTGAGCTGGTCGCTGAACCTGTCTTCCCTGGCCCAGTCCGGGTCGTCCATGGCGCGACGGAAGGAATGCCATTCTGCGTCGTTGCCGATGGCGATACTGACCCATTCATCCTTCCCGCGGCAGGGGTAGCAGTTGTGGGGGGCCATGATCTCGTCCTCATTCCCGCGCCGGGACTGGACGCGGCGGTTCATGGTGTAGTCCATGATGGAGTCGCCGATGAGGCAGGTAATCGCCTCCCGGGAGGAGAAATCGATGTGCTGCCCCTTCCCGGTGCGCCGCCTGTGGACCAGGGCGGCCATAATCGCGAAGGCGCCGGTGTAGGCGCTGGTGGCGTCCATGGTTACCCTGATCTCCGAGGGCGGACGGTCAGGATAGCCGGTCAGGTGGCCCACGCCGCCCAGGGCGCCGAAGAGGGGGGCGTAGCCCACGCTGCGGGCCTCGGGCCCCGCGCCCCCGTTGCCGGAGGTGGAAAACATGATGATGTCCGGGCGGATTCCTTTGACCACCTCGTACCCCAGGCCCAGCCGCTGGATGACCCCCGGCGTAAAGCCTTCGACCATCACATCGCAGATACGGATGAGCCTTTTGGCCAGGTCCAGACCGCCCGGCTGACGCAGATTGAGCTGGACGCTCAGTTTGTTCAGGTTGGAATCGTTGAATGCCGGCGAACGGTTTATGCCGGGGTTCTTCCGGGTTACCGGGTTGATGAACAGGCGGGAGAAGTCCAGCCTTGCCAGGCTCTCCACCTTGATCACCTCCGCCCCGTTGAGGGCCAGCAGCTCGGCCGCCACCGGGCCGGCCAGTCCCCAGGAAAAATCGCAAACGCGTATTCCGGTCAGTGCGCCCAATTTTTTATCCTCAGGGATTGTCTCCGGGAAGAAAACCAAAAATCAAATGTCAAGAACCAAGAATGACAAGTCAAAATGCAAAATCACGGGCGGCTTTCAGCTTCTGAAAACCGGGCCGGACAGGATGGTTCTCCCGCAGCGTGCGGCAGCAACGGTGATTACTTTCTTCTCGGCGCTGGCAGTACAGCCATTCTTGCATTTTGTTTTGTCATTTTGCATTTTGCATTTTGTTTTTTGATTGTTGAGTAGCTAAATGACTCCCGACCCCCTCAGCCGGGCCAGTCTTTCCGCAGTGTACCCCAGCATGCGGCGGTATATCTCCTCGTTGTGCTCGCCCAGCAAAGGCGCGGGGCGCTGGAACCGGGCGGGGGCTTCACAGAACCGGTAAGGTACCGAGGGGTATTCGAGCCGTCCGGCCTCAGGGTGGTCCATTTCAACAAAGAAACCCCGCGCCCTGAGCTGCCCGGAATCAACGATCTCGTCGCACCCGTGATAGGGCGCCACCGGGCAGTGTTTGGACTGCGCCCGGCGGTAGAGCTCTTCTTTGGTGAATTGCATCAGGAGGGGCGCCAGGCGTTCCTTTATTTCAGCGGCGTGCTCCTCCCGGTACTTGGGGTCCTTGAACTCAGCGCCTTTGGCCCACTCCGGGCTGCCCAGCAGCTCGATGAAGGTGTCCCATTCCTCGGGCCGGTTGGGGGCGAACTGAACGTAGCCGTCTTTGCAGGGAAGCACGCCGGCAATCCGCCAGCCCCTGGTAGCCCGGTTGACCACCACCCCCAGATTGGCCCACATGGGAATATCCTGGAGGTTCAATGGTATCAGCGCCTCCTGCTTGGAAATGTCCACGTGTTGCCCCAGGCCGCGCCCCAGGCGGTGATAGAAGGCGACCAGCGCGGCGCCGGCGGCGCTGATCCCGCATTCGTATTCCCCGGCATAGCGGCCCACCAGCACGGGAGGGCGGTCCAGCTCGGGGCTGCCCCCGGGAGTGAGATATCCCTCGCCCCCGCTGTGGAAGGTGTTGAGCGGATAGGCCCGGTAGTTGCGGTAGGTCCCCGTTTGCCCGAAGGGGGTTATGGAGACCATGACCAGGGCGGGGTTGATTTCGCTTAGAGCGGCATAGCCCAGCCCGAGATTATCCAGTTCGCCGGGGGGCCTGTCTTCGACCAGGATGTCAGCCTGTTTGACGAGTTCTCTGAAGATATCCCCGCCGGACGGGATATTCACGTCCAGGGTAATACCATATTTGCCGGCGTTGACGTAAAGAAAGAGCCCGCTCCTCTCCGGGTGGGGGATGTCTTTCAGGAAAGGCTCCCGGCCCCTGGCCACATCCCCTTCACCGGGGCGCTCGACCTTGATGACCTGAGCGCCCAGGTCGGCCAGCAATCTCGCGCAGTACGGCGCGGCGACAAGGTCGGCCAGCTCGATTATCTTAATGCCTTCCAGGCAACCGCGGATTGAAGATTCAAGATTCAAGATTGCAGATTCCCCGTTGTCTCCGCTCCTTCGATGGGAGAGGATTAAGGTGAGGGTGAACGTCTCCCCCCGGCGGATTCAAGATTCCGGATGGCAGAACAGGCGTCATTCCCGCGAAGGCGGGAATCCACGCTTTTCGAAAGTTGCCGGCAGGCATTGACGAAACAGGCCAGCATCTCCGAAATACATCTCTCACAGGCAGGGACGCCTGTGGTACCGGCTGGCGGTTCAGACCACCTTGTCCTGTCTCAGCCGCCGGATTTTCTCTTCCGGGTAGCCCAGCAGGTCCCGGAGAACCTCCCCGGTGTGCTGTCCCAGGGCGGGGGGCAGCTCGAATACCTCATGGTTATCAGAAATCTTCACGGGATTCCCGAGGAGCTTGACCGGGACGCCCGAAGGGCTTTTGACCTCGACAACCATTTCCCGGTGCGTTGTCTGGGGATCGGCCAGGGCCTCGGCGATGCTGTTTACCAGGGCGCAAGGTACGTCAGCCACGGTAAGGACCTCCATCCATTCCGCGGCTGACCTGGACCCCAGGACCCCTTCAATAAGGGACCAGATCTCGTCTTTGTTATCCATCCGGCGGGATAAGGGGTTGAACTTCGGGTCGGTGGTCCATTCCTCATGGCCGAGCGCCCGGCACAGGTTCCCCCAGAATCCCTCCCGGTGGGCGCAGATGATGATGTGCTTGTCCTTCGCCTTGAAAGCCCCCCAGAGCAAGCTGGCCACCGGGTCGCGGAAGAAGCCGCAGTTCAGCGGGTATAACCCGTATTCCATGAGGAGAGCTATCATCGAGTCCTGCAGGGCGATGTCCACCTGCCGGCCTTTTCCGGTGCGCTCCCGGCCATAGAGGGCGGCCACGATGCCGTAGGCCGCGAACATCCCCCCGACCTGGTCGGCGATGGCGACCCGGCTCCAGACCGGGCGGCCGCTCGGGTCGCGCTTGTCTATCATGCTCATCATACCGCTCACCGCCTGGACCACGATGTCAAAGGCCGGGCGGTCGCAATGCGGGCCGGAGGAACCAAAACCGGTGACGGAGCAGCAGATAATCCCCGGGTTGACCTTGCTGAGCGTCTCGTAGTCGGCCCCGAGACGTTTCATCACCCCCGCCCGGAAGTTATCGAAGACGACATCCGCTTTTCTGGTCAAATCGTAAAAGACCTCCCTGCCGGCGGCGGTCTGGAGGTCCAGGACGATGCTTTTTTTGTTGCGGTTGAGCGCCAGGAAATGCGCGTCCTCGCCGGCGATGGCGTAGTCCGGGTCGTACACCACCCGGCTGCTTACCCCGCGGGCGAGTTCCGGCGTCTCGATCTTGATGACCTCGGCGCCCAGGTCGGCCAGCATCATGGACCCGTAAGGGCCGCCGGTCGCCCGGGTCAGGTCCAGGACGATAACCCCGGACAGAGGACGGTTGTTCTGCTTTGAGTGACTATGTTGTCGCATATTCTACACCGGCGCCACAGGCGTCCTCGCCTGTGATAATTGAATGAGACCAATGTCAGTCTGTTTTGTCGACGGTCATTCCGAAAATGTCACCCTGAGCCGGAGCCCCGAGCGAAGCGAAGGCCCAGGCGAAGGGTCTTTCGTGTCCACCCCTCCGAAAGAGCTTGTCCTGAGCGGAGCGAAGGATTCTTCGACTCCGACTCGTCCCGATACTATCGGGACTCGTCTTGGCTCAGAGTTTGTGAATTTATTGAAAGCCCAGATACAAAACTAATTGTTTGCCAGATAGGGCCTGACCAATTTCTTCACAAGCTCTCAGAATGACAGTCCCAGGACTTGCGGCACGACATCCTTAAGTTCGTCTAAGGTCCACTTGCCCGTCTTCCGAACGAGGACGTGGGCGCCCCCGGGTAATTGCAGCGGACGAGCGTAAATGCAAAGGTCGCCGCCGCCGGCGTAGAAATATTGCCCGGTTATGGTCCGGGCTTCGTCCGTGGCAAGGTAAACGACCATGGGCGCTACGAACTCAGGATCAGGGTTGGGCGGGACCGGCATATTATCCCCGAGCGGGCCTTTCTTGTCCGGAAAGAGGGGGGTAACCGCGCTGGGCAATATGCAATTGACGGTTATGCCGTGTTCCTTGAGCTCCTTGGCCAGCGCCGCCGTGAAACCCATGATTCCCGCTTTGACCGTGGCGTAGGGCGAGCTGGGGAAGGGGAGGAAGAACGCGCCGCGAGAGGAGAAATTGATGATTCTGCCGCTTTTCTGCGGCAGCATCTCCCTGACGGCAGCCCGGGTGCAGCTAAAATGTCCTTTCAGATGGACTGCCACGAGGGAGTCCCACATCTCCTCAGTGGTTTCAGCAACCGGCGCGCCCAGATAGTTGCCCGCGGTGTTAACCAGGATGTCGATTCTACCGAAGTTGGTAGTGGCGGTCTTGATGATGTTCTCTCCGCCTGCCATGGTGGCCACGCTGTCGTGACTGGCCACCGCGGCGCCGTTGGCCCTGACGATTTCCTCGACCACCCTATCGGCGGCGCTCCTGCCGTCAGCTCCACGTCCGATATCGTTCACCACTACCTTCGCGCCCTCGGCAGCCAGGGCCAGGGCTATGCCTCTGCCAATGCCGCTGCCGCCGCCGGTGACCACCGCTGACTTACCTTTCAGTGTCTGGGCCATCGCTCTTCTTTCTCCTCGTTTTCAATCAGAACTGGCGCCGGGAACGGTCCATCCTGCACAGACACGGCGGCCCGCCGTACCGGCCCGGACCGAAGTCCAGCTCTCACAGGCACGGTGGCCTGTGGTACCGACCAGTGCCCCAGGCGAGACGCCTGTGCTACTGTTTCCGGGAGCGCATGATTTCAACGAAGGACTCCAGTCTTTGATCGACGTCGGTATCGGAATAATAGAGCGGGTCGGTGGGGTCGGCCTCGATCACCACCCCGGGGATGCCGTACCGTCGCCGCATCTCATCGATGATGTCGTACTGCCCGATATCCACCGGGCGGCAGGTCCTGGCGGAGTGCATTATCAGGCCGTCCAGCGAGTACTCCTCCACCCAGCGGGCGATGCGTTCCACCTTGAACCTGGCGTTCATGTCCCGGCAGATGAAGACCAGCTCCTCGGCGATGCTGCGGAGGGGGCGCTCGGGGTCGATCTTGTCCGCCTCGTAGTAGAATGCGCCGTGGGTGTAGGTGCTGACGATGGGCACGGCATTTAGGGCCGCCAGCTTCTCGGAAATGGCGCCCACCTTGAACCAGATGGGGAGGTTGTCCCAGTAAAGGCGGTACTGTTCGTTGGGGATAACGCCGATCTTCCGGGCCACCCTGTCCTCGATCTCGGCCTTAAGTTTTTCGTAGTAGTCCACAGAGATTGACGTGCCTCTCATGGAGTGCATGGGACGCAGGCCGATGAGACAGTCGAAGTAGCTCATGGGCGTCGGAATGCTCTTGCACAGGTCGAGGCATTCGCGGCGCAGGGCGGCCGCCTTCTTGACCAGTCTCATCACTTCTTTCAGCCGGTCGAAATCGAACTGCTTCCCGGTTATGCCCTCCAGAAACGTGATGAACGCCCGCAACTGGGCTTCAAGGTGGGCGATGTTTTTTTCGTACTCGGACTCGTAATAGGTCATGGGCACGTCGATGACGAAGCCGGGAACGTTGAGCAGGCGGCTCAGGGAATCGGTCCACAGCCCGACCGTCTGGCAGTGGTTGGCGCCAACGACGAAATCGGGCAGAGGCAGCGCCATGTCCTCCCTGATGGCCGCCCCCTTCCGGGCCAGGATGGCCAGGCCGTTGAGCGTCCTCCAGTAGGAGCAGGCGTCGGCCGAATAGCCCTCGGCCTCGGCGGCCTGCTTCAACTCGATGTTGCCGCCCCTCGCCGCCGAATAAGCGCCGTAGCTTTCCCCGTGCTCAAAAGCGATGTCCATCACCCTGAGCAATTCGAAGGGTACCACGCCGCAGGCCCAGGCGACCTTGCGGCCCGTCTGCCGGGCTTTTCTCAGGTCGTCATAGTAGGCCGTCACCATGTCTTTGACCAGGGCGGTGGTCCTGACCCGGTTGACTTTCTTTTCCATGATTACAGTCCTCCTACCATTTCCAGGAAGGCCTGCACCCTCGTCTTGAGAGGCGCCACTGAAGCGGTCTCATGTTCGATCTCAAGGAGCAACTCCGGGATTCCGGCGTCGGCCAGCTTCCTTTTCAGGTGAGGGTAATAGATTTCGTGGGGTTCGCAGTGCTTGACCACCAGGTTGATCACCCCCCTGGCGCCGGACTTCCTGGTCATTTCCACCAGGTAGTCCCCCCAATCACTCCCGGGCTGTATCCGGGTGGGGCAGGGGGTGGTCTGTCCGACGTACCTGTCAGCCAGAGATTCAACCGGCGTCCCGCCGGCCGGGGTCCGGGTGGCGAAATAGCGCGAGCCGACGTAGAGGTCGTCATCAACCACCAGCGCGCCCGCGTGATCGCACATGTCGAGGAACTCGACGCGGGGGGCCTGGCAGAGGGACCCGGAAAGGACGAGCCTGACGCCGGGCTTACCAGGGGACCTCTTTTCCAGCGCCGGGACCAGCGTCTCCAGCAGGCGGACATGGTCCTCTTTCGGCATGATCATTCCGGACATCACGATGGCCGCCATTTCCCTGGCCGTGATTACGCCCGGGGACCGCCGTCGCAACTCGTAGACCATTCTTAATAGACCGTGGTCTTCCTCGTAGAGGCGAATGCTGTTTTCCAGGGCCCCTGCGGTGACCGGGTTGCCGGAAAACCGTTCCAGGCTGGACTTGAACCTTTCGAACTCACTGATGACATATTTTCGGGTGGCGGGCCGGTGGAGCACCGGAGGGAGGTACAGGCTCTCATAATAGGGCAGGGGGAAGTTCCTTTTGAGCACCGGTTCAATGCCGCGGACAGCCAGACAGGAATCGGCCAGGACCATTCCATCCAGAAAGCCCAGCCTTCCGGACACGGCGTCGTCCACCAGCCCCCGGACCAGCCCGCAGAAATAGCTCTGCATCCGGGCGTGGCCTTTGCCGGTGGGCCTGGTGCTCTCCCACATCACCACCGGCAGCATGCCGGCGGCGTGAACCATCTCCTCGGGCACGTGCAGCGGTACGCAGCCGATGATCTTCTTACCCCTGTCCTTCAACCCGGCTACGTACCGGTAGGGGTCTTCACAGACAGCCAGGAACCTGGCCAGTTCTTTTTCCACAGAATGCTCCTGGAAAATAAAAAAACAAAAGTCAAGAATGGCGTTACTGCAAAAAGGTCAAAAAGCTGAATTGTGCGCCCCTTTTTGAATTTGATCTTCTGCCCATTTTGGCTCAAAAATGAGTTTTTGCAGTAACGCCAAAAATCAAAATGACAAATCAAAATGAAAAGATGGGGTCGCTTGCGCTGGGGGCGCACCGTCAAGTATGAAAATGACGGGCATCGTCCCCCCACCGCAGGGGCGAACCCGTCCCGACAAGTCGAGGACTCTCGCAAAGCGGAGTGTGTTCGCCCGCCGGCCGGCAGACACGTGGGTCTGCCCCTACGGTGCTCAGGCCTACGGGGGCGCCATTGGTCTTTTCATTTTGGTTTTTGATATTTGATTTATTGGTTGGGGCTTGTCTGCCTTAGGTAAACGCCCGGATGCCCGTGATTTCCCGGCCCACGATGAGCTTCTGGATTTCGCTGGTCCCGTCGGCAAAGGCGATGACCCTGGCGTCGCGGTATAGCTTTTCCACCAGAAATTCCTGGCTGATACCGTAGGCGCCATGAATCTCTACGGCCATGGACGTTACCTTCAGGGCGGATTCGGCGGCGAAGTATTTGGCCATGGACGACTCCCTGGAACACCACTCCCCTTTGTCCACCAGGCTCAGCGCCCGGTAGCACAGCAGCCGGCTGGCTTCCACCATGGTGTCCATTTCCGCCAGCATCGACTGGATGAGCTGGAAGCTGGCGATGGGCTTGCCGAACTGCCGCCTGTCCTTAGCATAGCTGACGCTCGTCTCGAAGGCCTTCCGGGCCACCCTGACGCAGCACAAGCCGAAAAGGGGACGCTGGCTGATCCAGGAAGCGGTAAGGATGCGGTGGGCGTGGCCCACCGCCCCGCTGAGCAGATTCTCCCGGGGCACCCGGCAGTCGCGCAGCGATATCTCGCTCAGATGGGCCTGCTTTACCCCCATGATCGCGATTTCCGTGGCTTCGTAAGGCGAGACGTCCCTTTCCACAACTAAAGGAGTGATGAGATTTCTGCCCTGCTGATCCTTGCCGAGGGAGGCGACGACGAGGAGAATGTCAGAGACGCTCCCATTGCTGGACCATATCTTGGTCCCGTTGATGACGTATTCGTTCCCGTCGGGCGTGGCTTTGGTGGCGATGGCCCTCGGGTCCGACCCCACGTCGGGCTCCGTATTGGCCGTCGCCCCCAGCTTCTCCCCGGCCAGCAGCGGAGGTATTATCCTCTTTTTCAAGGCGTCGTTGCCTCCGAGCGAAACGCGGAGACAGACAACCTGGGTGGCCGATACCGGGCTCAGCGCCTCGTAGGGAACGGCTTCGGCAATGATGCCCGCGCCCACGTTGCCCAGCCCGCTGCCGCCTTCCTCCGCCGGTAACCTGGCCGCCAGCACGCCCAGCGGCTTCACCAGCCGGACGATTCTGAGGCAGGCCTCTTTGGGCAGCGCCCTGTCGGGGGGATACTCCTTCAGCAGCGGCTCGATCTGTTTGACTACCAGGCGCTGGATGGTATCGCGGATAATTTTTTGTTCTTCGGTAAATTCGAAGTCCATTGTCTTACTCTCCCCCTTTGAAAAAGGGGGACTGAGGGGGATTTCCCCGAATCACATTAACCCAGATTATTCATGGGCTATTTGATCTCCGTAGCTGGCCAATTGCCGTGTCTCGCAGGCACGGAGGCCTGCGGTACTGCGGGAACCGGGTAGCTGGCCAATTACGGTCTCGCAGGCACGGAGGTCTGCGGTACTGCGGGAACCCGGTAGCTGGCCAATTGCCGTGTCTCGCAGGCACGGAGGCCTGCGGTACTGCGGGAACAGTCATTTGACGAGCAATGGCATGAGGCTCCTGATGGTATCCAGGTTCTCCATCTCTCCAACCACCTCGATGATCTGCCTCACCCTGCCCGGGGGCAGCACCATGGAAGCCAACACGGTAAACTTCCGCTCGATCTCTTCCTGGCTCAGCGGCCTGTGGACGGAACCCGTGGCCCAGGCCACCTTTTCCGAAACGGCCCGCCCGTCCCTCAGCTTCATCGTCACCCGCGCCCCGGACAGTGTTGTCTTTTCCACGTCCTCGTCGGGGACGAAGGATATCTTCCTGGCAAAGCTTCGCAACTCAGGGTCCCGGAGGTTTTCCTCCGTGTAATGGGCGAACCCGTTGCCGCCTTTCAGCAACCTGAGGGCGATGCCGTAGCGGCCGCTGAACTGCATGCCGGTTATGTCCTGTGGTTCGGTGATGGCGCCGACCGCCTTCAGCTCCAGCGGGCCCGAGCCGACGACTATTTCTTCTATCTCGCCCGGCGCAACTTTGTATTTGGTAGTGACCAAAGAGGCGGCATCGAGGGCGGCATGCTGCCCGGCGCAGCAGCAATAGGGCTTAAGTCCGGTCCAGAGAATTCTGAACTCCCGGCCCAGCCCGTCGGTTATGTCGTTGAGGCTTTGACTATCCGAGAATGCCTGGCAGAGACCTTTGTTGCCTTCGAGAGGGGCTGTCGGACCGGTCAGACCCCTTCGGGCCAGCATAGCCGACCGGACCCCGGCATGGGCGGCTATCCCCGCATGGAGCCGCTTGACCGACCCGCCGGTCTCGGAATACTCCATCAGCCCGCAGCTATGGCTGGCCACGATGCCAAAGGCATTCAGCACCTGGTCGCCATCCATTTTCAGTATCTTGCCGGCGGCGGCAACGGCGCCGAAGGGGGCAAAAACGGGGGTGGGATGAAATCCTCTTTTGATGGCCAGCCTGGCCGCGGCCCCCACCCGCGACGCCACGTCGTATCCGGCAACCACTGCGGTGATGAAGTCCCGGCCGTTTATGGACTCCTTTTCACCCAGGGCCATGGCCACCGGAATGACGACGCAGCCGGGATGGATCTTGCTCACCAGGTCGGTGTCATCGATCTCAAAGCCGTGTCCAAACGTCCCGTTAACCAGGGCGGCGTCCTCAGCCCTGGTGCGCAAACCGTAAGTGACTACCGTGCTTTCTTCCTTAGCGCCGTTGTTGTCTACCGTGTAGTCATATACTATCTTGCTCCACGGCTCCGTGGAGCAGGCCAGTTCACACCCCAACTGGTCCAGGATTAGCTGCTTTGCCTTCGCCACGACCTCCGCAGGCAGGTCTTCGTACTGGACCTGAGCGACGTGCCGGGCTAGCTGCTTTGTTTCGTTCATCGGTTGTCTCCATGTAGCGACAGGGCTTGGCCCTCTCGTGGCCGATCAAATGTCAGGGGTTCGATCCCTGCGGGCCGGGACAAGGGGTGTCGCTACGGGTAGAAAGTGGTTAGTTTCAGGATATCACGCCGCCGGGCAAGCCAAAATGACGCAGGTCATGTTGACGGGGGAAACGGTGGGCGCAGACCCCGGTGGCGCGGCCGCCGTGGGGGCGCGGCATGCAGCGCCCGCCCGTAGCGCCCGCGATGCATCGGGGTCGTTTCCTGGCTGGCCACCGGGACCTCGACACCCACAATGGGTGTCGCTACGGGGGACCAAGCGTCCCCGCCTGTGGTTTGCCCGGCTTTGCCATCATCCGGCTCTCGCAGGCACGGTGGCCTGCGGTACCGGGTCGCGGGACCGCAGGGTGGTCTGTTTTCTATTTCACCAGGGGCCTGAAGATGGCTATGATCTTGTTATACAGTTCGACCTGCACCGCCATGAACTCCTGGTCGGTAGCGCTGACGTACTTCACCCCGGGCTTGCGCACCACGTCCGGGTCCAGGTGGTCTGTGGGAACATCCACCCGCGCGCTCTGGGACATGGTGGACTTGGAGGCGATAAGCTGTCCTTCCCTGGTGAGCAGGAAATTAATGAAGACCTTGGCCGCGTTGGGGTGGGGTGCTTTCCTTATCTGGGCGACGGTTCCGAATCCGGGGGTTACGCTGGCGCCCTCCGACGGCGTTACCAGCGCCACCGGCGCCCCGGTCTTCTTGAACGCGGAGGTGGTATCGGGCTCGGGTCCCATCAGAATCGGGTATCTTCCGAGGCCCAGCCACTGGAGCTGCTGGGTGCGGTCTCTCAGCAGAATGGGTCCGAGCTTGGGAAGCTGCTCCAGGTATTCCCAACCCGTGAGGTACTGTCCCATGAGGGCCAGTTGCTGGATGCCCGGGCCGCTGCCCAGCGTCGGATCATCCATCACGAACTTATCTTTGAATTTAGCCAGGTCTTTGTAGGACTTCAGGTCGTCGGGTTTGATCATGGTGGTATTGATGGCGAAGGGCGGTTGAACGTAGGCATACATCTGGACGACAGTCATGGCCTCGCGATCGACGAAGGGAACCCTCCCTTCCCACCATACTTTAGGGTCGACGACTTCGGGAAGAAGGAGCACTGACTTCAGGGAGTCGTCAGCCTTAGCCGGCCAGAGCGTCATCTGGTGCTGGGAGCTGCCGATGATGACGACGTCCGCCAGGTAAGCCTGGTTCCGCTGCTCCGCCATGATGCGCTCGACAATCTCCGCCGATCTGCCGCTGACGAACTCGGTGGTGATGTCGTACTTGTCCTTCATGGCCTTGCTCAGAGCGGTCCTGAAGTCGGCGCCAAATCCCGTGTACACAAACACTGTCCCTTCGGCTTTGGCCGCTTTCAGGGTCTGCTCCCAGTCCTGCTCCCAGGCCGCTTTCACCGCCACCGGGGCGGCCGGCGCGGCCGGGGTACCGGCAGGCGCAGGGGGCGCGCCCGGGCTGCAGGCGCCGAGGCCGGGAAGCAGTACCAGGAACACCGCTGTCGCCACCCCGATCATGCTGAACCTTGATCTTTTCATTCTTCTTTCCTCCTCTGGCATATTTGAAAGACCGTCTCACTGTGCCCTGCCTTGACCGGCAGCGCCGCAGGCGTCCCCGCCTGTGACCGTCCCACGTCCCCGCCTGTGATGGCCCACCCAAGAAGCGCCGGCTATCCGTGATCGAGGTAATACCCAATAATACTCCAGGCGACCATACCTGTCCAGTCCTGCAACGGGCTGCAGCGCGGGGCCTTAGCCCGGTGCGTGGTTGGGCGGCCTCGCCGGTTCCCGCAGCCCCGATATATCGGGGCCGTTTCCGCGCGCCTGGCTCACAGTTTTGCACTAGAATAGCGCCAATTCCCGTAAGCTAAAATGACACAGGTCATGTGTAGTGTAAATCAATGCCACGAGGCGCAATTGACGGAAACGTGGAAAACGTGTTAGCATGACGGTATCATGTACATGCGGCTTCGCAAAGTGCGGGGACGGCGCGGGCAGACCTACACCTACCTGGAGATCGTATCCAGCGAGCGGCAGGGCGGGCAGGTGCGGCAAAAACGGGTCTGCTCCCTGGGCCGGGTGGACGAACTGCGCAGGAGCGGGGCGCTGGATAGAATGATCGGCAGGCTGTTCCAGGTTGCTGTGGAGCGACCCGCGATGGGGGAGCCGTCAAAGGCCGGCCCCGCAGGTATTGACTACCTTCCGTCGAGAGCCAGCCGGACCGCGTCCGGCCTGGTACAGGACCTGAGGGTCAAGAGCCTGAGGGCGTCGCCGGTGTTCGCCGACGTCAACGAAGAGGAGCTGGGTGAAATCGCCGGCCTCGCCGCCGAACGCGATGTGAAGGCAGGCGAGTTCCTGTTCACCGAGGGCGACGTTCTGGAGTATCTCTACATAGTGGCTGAAGGAAGGATGAAGTTCCTGAGGCACTCCCCCTCGGGGAGGGATTTTGTGATTGCCTTCGGGGGTCCCGGCGAAATATTCGGCAATGCCGCGCTCTACGCCGCCCGGGCGCACCCCAATTCCGCCCAGGCCGTCCTGGACACCAGGGTACTGGCCTTCAAGAACGACGATTTCCTGTCGTTCCTGGCCAGCCGTCCCGAGCTGGGCTTCCGGATTCTGCGGAGGATGCTCAACATCGTCGGCCTTCGGCTGATGAGCGCCATGAGACGGCTCACCGACCTGGCCGCGGAAAGGGCCGAGAGCCGCCTGGCCTATACTCTAATCGCCCTGTCCGTGGAATTCGGTCTCACCCTCCCGTTCACGCGCGAAGAAGTTGCCCAGATGGCCGGCACCACCACCGAGACGGCCGTCCGGTTTGTCAACCGCCTGAAGAAGGCCGGGGTGGTCGGCCCCGCCCGTCGCAAGATACCCATCCTGGACCGGCAGAGGCTCTGGCTGCTGGTGGGAAACCCGTCCCTGGATGGGACCACAGGACCCCACCCGCCGGCCCACGCCCCCAGGACGAACTGAGGACGTTTCCCCGGTAACATGACCTGCGTCATTTTCTCCCCGGCGACGCAGTAGTACCCTGATACCAAGGACATTCGGAGTTGGCGCGGCCGGCCGCGCCAGTCTCCGCGGGTCCGCGCCCAGTTCGTTCCCATCGCCAAAGACGCATCCGTAACGTTTGTCCCTTCTCCCGCGACCAGTCTCACACACACCCGCCGATACAAAGGCAGTAGGTGTGGCATCGCTATAAGCGCAGGAGGCGCAGCTTCTCACTGCAAAGGACACCGAGACCCGCAGAACCGCAGCGACCCGCGATGCAGCGGGGTCGTTTCCCCGCTCATTACCCCGGGCTGCGGTCCCGACCTGTCGGGACAAGGGGTGTCGCTACGGTCTCTTTGCGTTCCGTTGCGTCCTTTGCGGTGAAAGCGCCGCTTTGGCGATGCGGAGAAGGCGGTAAAGGCGGTAATGGATAGAGTTCTGCAGTCCTTGACGGACTATGCCATGTCCCTGACATACCGGGAGCTTTCCGGAGAGGCCGTGCACCAGGTGAAACGCCTCATGATAGACTCCATGGGGTGCGCCCTGGCAGCTCACAACGAAGAGCCGGTAAGGATTTCCAGAAGTCATGCGATCGAGGTGACGGCCAATCCCGGAGCGACGGTCTTCGGCACCACTCACCGCACCGCGCCTGAGTTAGCCGCATTCGCTAATACGGCAATGGTGCGCTATCTTGACTTCAACGATACGGGCCTGGGGTTTGAGGTCGGGCATCCCAGTGACAATATTCCAGCCGTTCTGGCGGCGGCGGAGTACGCCGGCGCGCCGGTTCAGACAGCTCTTCTCGGCATCGTCCTGGCCTACGAAATCGTGGGTTGCATGGGGCAGGACAACAGGTTAATGCAGAACGGGTGGGACTATGTGACCTACGACGCTATTTCTTCCGCGGCCGGCGCCGGCAAGGCCCTCAACCTCACCCGCGAGCAAATGGCCAACGCGATCGCCCTCGCTGCCGTCTCCAGCTTCTCTCTGGGTCAAACCAGGGCCGGCGCCCTCTCCATGTGGAAGGGGTGCGCCGCGGCCAACGCCGTGCGCAATGGTGTATTCGCCGCACTCATGGCCCTGCGCGGGATGACCGGGCCCCTGGAAGCCTTTGAGGGACCGAGGGGGTTCTTGAAACACCTGGCCGGGCCCATCACCCTGCCGTCTTGTATGGGCACGGACCATGTTTACGAAATCCAAAAAGCCAAGATAAAGTACTTCCCTGCCGACTACGAAGCCCAGACCGCCGTTCATGCGGTGCTTGAGCTTCGCGAGATACTTGGCGGAAGAACAGAAGACATTGATAAGGTCATTGTCGATACATATGATCTGGCGATTGCGGTGGCCGCCGATGGCCCGGAGAAGTGGCGCCCTGCCAACCGGGAAACTGCCGACCACAGCCTGCCGTACATATTGGCCGTGGCGTTCATAAACGGGGATGTGTGGCTGGATGATTATGCTGAAGATCGCATCAGAGACCCGGGGGTCCGGGACTTCATGCAGAAGATCGAGGTGCGTCAAACGGAAGAGTGCCAGCGAGACTTCCCCCAGGCCAACCCCTTTCGCATTGAAATGATCACCCGCTCCGGGCAGCGCCACGTGCGGGAGGTCAAGTATGGCAAGGGCCACCCGAAAAATCCCATGACCGATGGGGAAGTCGAGACCAAGTTCCATAGGCTCACAAACCCGGTGCTGAAGCCCGGGCAGGCAGACAGAATTCTTGACCGCCTGTGGCACTTTGAAGGTGTCCGCAACATCGAGGAAGTATTGAAGCTGTGCGTGCTGCAATAGGGGCGCTGAGAGCAGGTACTATGGGGCTGTCATTGCTTCGCTTCGCTCGCAATGACGTAGCCGAAACTGAGAGGGTTTGACATGTCCACATCTCAATCGCAGGCAAGTCCGGGTCGCCTTCTCCGCGTAGACTTGACCGCGGGTAAGGTCTCGGCCGAGCGGGTGGATGAACGGACCCTGCGGAAGTACGTGGGCGGCGCCACCCTGGGCGTCAGGCTCTTGCTGGACGAGGTGCCTCCGGGAGTAGAGTGGTCCGATCCCGGGAACCATCTCTTTCTGGGTTCAGGGCCTCTGGGGGGAACGAAGGTTGGGGGATCGGGCGCTGTCGCCGTCGTGACCAAGGGCGCCCTGACGGGCGGGATTGCCAGCACGCAGGCCAATGGTTTCTTCGGGGCCTTTCTGCGGTTCTGCGGCTTCGACGGAATCGTGGTGCAGGGGGCCTCGCCTGATTGGGTGTATCTCCATATCCAGGATGGGACCGTTGAGATGAAGAACGCGGCTCATCTGGTGGGGAAAAATAATTTTGAGGTAAACGACCTTCTGAGGCGGGATCTGGGGAAGAAAGAGAGACAGGCCAGTATCCTGAGCATCGGGCCCGCCGGCGAAAACCTCGTCAGGTTTGCCTCCATCTTTGTCGACCTGGGCCATATTGCCGCGCACAACGGAGTCGGCGCGGTGATGGGGTCCAAGAAGCTCAAGGCTATCATTGTAGACCGTGGCAAGAGAACTGTCCCGCTGCAGGACCGGGAATCCCTGTCGCAAACGGCAAAGGAAATAGAGGCCAACACCATGGCCAACAAGGTCTATGCCGAGATGGCCAGCGTCGGCACCCTCGGCGGAATGATCACCATGACGAAAGTGGGCATCATTCCCGTCAAGAACTACACCACGAGCATTTTTGCCATCCCGCCGGACAAACTCAGTACCTACTCCCCGGAATATATCCGGCGGCAGTTCCGGGCCCGGCCGTCCCCCTGCTGGGCGTGTCCGGCCAGGCATTGCCATACGATGCAGATTCCGGAGGGTAAATACGCCGGCCGCGTCGTGGAAGAACCGGAGTACGAGGCGTTGGCCGCCTTCAGTTCCCTGGTGGGCATAGACGCCGTAACCACGACCATGGTGCTGACCAACGAGGTGGACCGGCTCGGCATGGATGCCAACGAGATGGGGTGGGTCATCGCCTGGCTGATGGAGTGCACTGAAAAGGGCATCCTCACCAGCCAGGACACCGACGGCTTGGAAATGACCTGGGGCAATGGCGAAGCGATCATGGCCATGATGGACCGGATTGCCAGGCGACAGGGTTTCGGAGATGTCCTGGCGGAGGGCGTAATGCGGGCCGCCCGGCGTGTCGGCGGCGAGGCAACGGCCCTTGCCGTCCACACTGAAAAGGGGAATTCGCCGCGGGGTCATGATCATCGAGTCAAGTGGCTGGAGTTGTTTGACACCTGCGTCTCCAGTATGGGCACCCTGGAAGTCCATAGCTTCGCGCCGTACGCCCTGCTGGGAATGCCTCCGGTGTTCGATGATTTCGACCCTCAGCAGGTATCCGCCGTTGAAGCCAGGATCAAGGGCGCTATGCTGTTCGAGGATTCCATGGTTACGTGCCGTTTCCGGACGGCGACGGCGCTCGACCTGCTGTGCAAGGCGGTTAACTCCGCCGCCGGCTGGGACATGGACGTCAATGAAGCCATGGTCGTGGGCAGGCGGGCGGCAAACATGGCGAGGGTCTTCAATTTGCGCCACGGGATCGGTCCCGAGCTTGACCGCCCGTCGATGCGCTACGGGTCCACCCCGCTGGATGGAGCCGCCGCGGGCCGCGCCATCATGCCCCACTGGGACGCCATGCTGGCCAACTACTACCACCTGATGGGTTGGGACAAGAAAGGCAGGCCTCTTGAGAAGACCTTGAGCGACCTGGGCCTGGCCGACATCGTTCCATACCTGGCCGCAATACAATCACAGGACAGGGGGTCATGAGCCTGAGGAAACCCCCAATGCCCCCCTCGCGAAGGGGTGCCATCAAGGATGAAAACGGTCCGTCATTGCGAGTCCCGATCTTCATGGGGACGAAGCAATCCCATCGTTGTCTGGACATCCGGGAGATTGCTTCGTCGCCCCGATGACATCGGGGCTCCTCGCAATGACGGTCAGCGGGCACTTTCGGAGCAATCTAGATAGAAGGAGGGTCAGAGATAAGAAGAGAAAGAAAGAGGCAACGCCCGTATTACTCTCTGGTAGATTTGAATTCGAACGGAGGTAATCAATGAAAAGCAGAATGCTGGTCCTTTTCACAGTGGCAGGGTTGATGGCATTGCTTCTGGCTGCCTGCACAGGGCAGCCGGCTGCCACAGAGACCATAACACTCAAGGCGGTTACCGCCTTCCCCACCAATAATCCGGACCTCTTCGTGGTGCCCTACTTCATCGACAAGATCGAAAAAGGGACCCAGGGGCGGGTCAAAGTCAACTGGATGGGTGGACCGGAGGTGATCCCGACCAACGATCAGCCTGACGCCATAAGAAAAGGCATCATAGAGATGTGGCCTCATTACCCCTTCAGCTACAGAAAGCCGCTGGTGCCGGCGGCTACCTCTCAGGGGCTTTCCCAGCTTACGCCGTGGGAGGAGCGAGACAGCGGGGCTTTCGCCCTGTGGGGCGAAATCTTCGCCAAACAGCTCAATACCAAATACCTGGGCAGACCTTCCTCGGCGCCATTCCGCCTCTGGACCAATTTCAAGTTCGAGAAGCTTTCAGACTTCAAAGGGAAGGTCTTCCGCGTCGCGCCGATCTATATGCCCTTTATCCAGGCCCTGGGCGCGTCCGGCATGGCCCTGCCCCCGGCCGAGATTTACGGGGCCGTGGAAAAGAAGGTTGTTGACGGCTTTATCTGGGGTGAGTTCGGCGCCACCGGTCTCGGCCTGCACGAAGTTACCAGGTACCGTCTTGCCATGACCTTCGGGCAGACGGACACGGGCATGGACGTGAACCTGGACGTCTGGAACAAACTGCCCAAAGACGTGCAAAACGTGATGAGTGAGGCCGCGGCCGACACGGAGCGCTACGGCGCTTCCAGTCTGGCGAGCCTCATAAAGAAGGAGTATGACGAGAAAATCAAGCCGGCCGGTGTGACTGACCTCAAGCTGTCGCCGGACGAGGAAAAGAAGTTCATCCAGATGTACTACGAGGCTAGCTGGGCGCAGCAGTTGAAGGAAGACCCGGACTACAGCGCCAAGCTCAAGCCGCTGCTATCTAAGAAATAGGCGCTCCGGCCTACGGCGTGCGGGCTGCGCAACCGCCTCATGAAACGCTTGCGCAGCCCATTCGATGGCCGGTTGGTCTGCAAATGACCCCCGGTACCACAGGCCACCGTGCCTGTGAGGGATGGAATTATGCACGCGCTAAGAACCCGTGGCAGCCGCGGGGTATGGCGTGCGGTGCCGACAAGTTAAGATGGCCCGAAAGTGCGAGAATGAAACTCTTAGATAAAGCTGTGTCGGTCTATGACCGCGTCATAGACTTCATGGCCGGCGTCGCTTGGTTCCTGGTGATGGCCATGATGCTCCTTATTTGCTACGAGGTCTTTGCGCGGTACGTTTTCGGTCGCGCGCAGGCCTGGGCGATGGAAATCGCCGAGTATATGTTGTATTTTCTGGCGCTTTTGGGCGCCCCCTGGCTGCTCAAGCACCGGGGGCATGTCAGAGTTGACATCGTGGTTGAAAGGATAAGTCCGGGAGCCAGGACCTTGCTCAATATCATCACGTCAACAGCCGGCATGCTGGTCTGCCTGGTTTTCGCCTGGTATGCCGGGGAAACCGCCTGGGACAACTTTCGGAGGGGTATTCGTATGGCCCAGACGATACCCTATCCCAAAGGCCCTCTGCTGGCCCTCATCCCGCTGGCCTCCTTTTTGCTGGCGATCGAGTTCCTCCGGCAGACCCGTGGTCACATAAGAGACTGGAAAGCCATGGTCCGGAAAGAGCAGAAGGCATAGAGGGGAGACCGGCAACATGGAATGGTGGTTAGCGCTGGCGATAATTATGGGGGGGTTGATGCTCCTCTTTGCCACGGGATTGCCCCTGGCTTTCTGTTTCATGGTGGTCAACGTGGTGGGCGTAATCCTGTTCTGGGGCGGACTACCCGGCCTGAACCAGCTTGCCCTGGACGCTTTTTCTTCCATAACCAATTTCGTCCTGCTTACGGTGGTCATGTTCACCCTGATGGGAGAAGTGATCTTCGTTTCGGGATTCTTTGTAAAGATACTTGATATACTGGACAAGTGGCTGGGGCGTGTGCCTGGCAGGTTGGGTGTGCTGGCGGTGGGGGGTGGGACTCTGCTTGGCGCCCTGAGTGGTTCGAGCATTGGAAGCGCCGCGGTGCTGGGTTCGACGCTACTGCCGGAGATGGAACGCCGGGGCTACGACAGAAGACTGAGCCTGGGAACTGTCATGAGCGCCGGCGGCCTGGACGCGATCATTCCTCCCAGCGGCCTGGCGGTGATCCTGGCCACCCTGGCCGAGATATCGGTGGGAAAGCTACTGATCGCTGGTATCCTTCCCGGCCTGCTGATGGCTGCGCTCTATGTCATCTATATTGTTGGCAGATGCAAGCTCCAACCGGAGTTAGCCCCAAGTTACGCGGTGGCCCCAACCCCTCTGTCCAGGAAGATCGTAGAAACCATACGCTATGTACTGCCGCTGGGATTCGTTATTCTCGTCGTCACCGGGGCGCTTTTCTTCGGCGTGGCCAGCCCCACGGAGGCTTCAGCCATGGGGGCTCTGTCCGCGCTTATTCTTATTGCCGCCTACGGAAAGCTGAACTGGCGGGCGCTGAAGGGCTCTGTTAACGCCACCGTTCGCATTGCCGTGATGATCTTCATGATTCTCATGGGCGCAACCGCTTTCAGCCACATTCTGAGTTATTCCGGCGCTACCAAAGTTATCGTTCAATTCGTGGCGGGGCTCGAACTGTCTCCTATCATTATCCTGCTTGCCATGCAGTTGCTCATCTTCATCATGGGTTGCTTTATGGAACAGGTATCCATCATGATGGTGACTTTCCCTTTGTTTCTGCCCGTAGTCAGCACCCTCGGCATTGACCCGATATGGTTCGGACTAATAGTTCTTATCAATATCGAGACGGGGCTGTTGACACCGCCCTTTGGCTTGTTGTTATTCGTGGTGAAGGGCATAGCTCCGCCTGACGTCAAGATGGGGGACGTCTACCGGGCCGTCACTCCCTACGTCATAATCAACTGCATTGTTATGGCGATAATCATCCTTGCGCCCCCCATAGCCACGTGGCTGCCAGGCCGTTAGCCGGTAGTTCGCAAAATTTGCAGGTGGCACAGGCGTCCCCGCCTGTCTCAAAAATCCCTCTCCCTCGACGGGAGAGGTTAGGAGAGGGTGAAAAGCCTTCAGATCTCCCATCGTCCCGACGCTCGTACCTTCGTGAGCGAACGGGCAAGATGCCCGTTCTACCGGTCTCGGGCGCGGCATCCACCCTACAGTAGAGTGCTGAAATGGGCTTCCGACTGCGCAGAACGTCCAGCGCCCACCCCGACCGGTCGGGGTGGTACCCGCCCGCGCCTCCCCGCGTGTTCTACGGGTGGTGGGTTATCGCTGCCGGCCTCTTCATCGCCCTTTACACCGCCGGGGCCATAATCTTCGGTTTCACCGCGGTCTTCGAACCCATCGTCCGGGAGTTTGGCTGGCCCTACGCCCAGGTCTCCCTGGCCGCTTCTCTGCTGGGCATGGAGACGGGCCTGCTGGCGCCCCTGGTCGGTTTCCTCGTTGACCGCTGGGGCGCCAGGCGGTGGTTGTTCCTGGGACTAACCATAGTCGGCCTGGGTCTGATGCTGCTGAGCCAGATCACCTCGCTGGCCGGTTTCTACGGCGCTTCCTTCCTCATCTCCCTCGGGATGAGCGTGTGCAGCACCTCGGTGTTTCTAACCGCGGCGGCCAACTGGTTCCGGAAAAGAATCGCGCTGACCAGCGGCATCGCCGCCAGCGGCTTTGCGCTGGGAGGGACCATCGTTCCCGCGGTGGCGGCCCTGATCGATAGATCCGGATGGCGGACGGCAATGGTCGTCCTGGGTGTTGCCACGTGGGTCATCTGTCTCCCGCTGTCGCTGGTCATCCGGCACCGGCCGGAACAGCACGGCCTGCTACCGGATGGTGATCTCAACCAGGCAGGGGGGGCTGCCGGGAACTCGGGCCCGGGGGACAGCCCGGACACGGACTATTCCGCCGGCCAGGCTCTGCGGACCAGGGCCTTCTGGCACATAGCACTGGCATTCATGTTCCAGATGCTGGTGATCAACGCAGTCGTGGTCCATGTCATGCCTTTTCTCAGCAGCGTGGGTGTCAGCCGGGCGGCGGCCAGCCTGGTGGCCAGCGCCACGCCCGTTGCCAGCGTCCTGGGTCGCCTGACTTTCGGCTGGCTTGGGGACAGGCTCCACAAGAGGCGTCTCATGGCCGCGTGTTTCATCTTCACGGGCCTGGGCATGGCCTCTTTCGGCTATATGGCAGACGGTACGGCGTGGCTGGTCGCGCCCTTTCTTCTGTTTTTCAGCACGGGCTGGGGGGGCGGCGTAACCATTAGAGCGGCGTTGCTCAGGGAGTATTTCGGCAGAAAGAGCTTCGGGACCATACTCGGTTTCACCATGGGTATCGTCATGCTCGGAAACCTGGCGGGTCCGCCGCTGGCCGGCTGGGCCTTCGACCGATGGAGCGACTACCGGGGCATCTGGCTGGCCTTCGCCGGGCTGGCGATCGTTTCCGTGGTCCTGGCCGCGACGACGCCCCCGAACGCCATAGAGCGCCCGCCGGGCAAAGCGAAAACGTGATAGGGACCTGTCCTCAGATAAGTTGAACCATAAACCACGAGATGAACACAAGACGTTCGCGAGATTTGCTTGCCCAATCTTTCTATTTAAGCCTGGTGTTCATCTGAGTGAAATCTTGTGGTTCCATTTATGAAAACATACCGTTGACCAGGTTAATCACGAATGCAGAGCAAAGATAACCGGATTGCCAGTCACGACGAATGGTGGTGAAGAATTGGGCCTGATGGTAGAATCACCCGGGGAGTCCTGCATGGGAAGAACCGGTCCAGCAAATTACACGGCCCGGCCAGGATCCTGCATTCACCCCGATACGTCGGGGTGCCATTGTCAGAAGGAGGCAGCATGAAAACCCTGCGGTGCGTGATCATGCGGGGTGGCACCAGCAAAGGCGTTTTCTTTCACGAAAACGAGGTGCCTCAAGACCCTGGGGAAAGACAGAAGCTGATACTGAGGGTTTTCGGCAGCCCGGACAGGAGACAGGTCGACGGCCTGGGCGGGGCGGATATCTTGACGAGCAAAGTGGCCATTGTCGGCCCTCCCAGCCGCAAGGATGCCGATGTCGATTACGTCTTCGGGCAGGTGGGCATTGCCGAGCCGGAGATCGACTTCAGCACCGTTTGCGGAAATCTGTCAGCCGCGGTTGGCCCTTTCGCTATCGATGAGGGACTGGTCAGAGCCAGGGGGGCTGTCGCCAGGATCAAGATTTTTTGCCCCAATGTTGGCAGATACCTGATTTCCGAAATGCAGGTGGCGGACGGCAAGTTCGTCCCGGAGGGAGATTACCGTATCGACGGCGTTCCGGGAACGGGATCGAGAATATCCCTGGATCTTGCCGACACGGCCGGTCTCATAACCGGACGTACCCTGCCGACGGGAAATACCAGGGACGTGGTCAAGCTCCGGAATGCGGGTGATTTCGAAGTGACGGTGGTAGATGCCGGTAACGTTGCAGCCTTTGTAAGGGCAACCGACCTGGGACTGGACGGCACGGAGTCACCGGCGGAGATTGATGGCAACAAGAAGCTCATCGATACTATTGAAAGAATAAGAATGGCGGTAGCCGGAATGACCGGTCTGACCCGGGAACTCGACTCGTGGAAGAGGGGGGTAAGCCCGCTGCTGCCGATACTGGCGATAGTCCGGGGGCCGGCGCCGGGGCCCGCGGCTGGCGCTGGCGGGGCAGACATCGTGGCCCGGATGTACGGCGGCGGCATGACGCATAAGACTTACGCCGTCACCGGGGCCATATGTACAGGGGTGGCTGCCAGGACCGGAGGGACGATAGTGAGCGAACTTCTTTCACCAAAGGGCAAGATGCAGGACACGATAATCATCGGTCACCCGTCCGGAGTAATACCGGTTGAAGTTACAGCCGGCAGCGGGCCGGGCCGGACCAGATTGGAGAGGGCGGTGGTATATAGGACGGCCAGGAGAATCCTGGACGGCCGCGTGTATCTGTGACGCCATTGTCATTCTGAGCGTAGGCGAAGAATCCTTCGGGGTGGGGCGCCATGCAAAAGACCCTTCGACAGGCTCAGGGTGACAGATGAGCGTAGGCGAAGAATCCTTGGGGGTGGAGCGCCATGCAAAAGACCCTTCGACAGGCTCAGGGTGACAGCTGAGCGTAGGCGAAGAATCCTTGGGGGTGGAGCGCCATGCAAAAGACCCTTCGACAGGCTCAGGGTGACAGCTGAGCGTAGGCGAAGAATCCTTGGGGGTGG
>JACQUA010000039.1 GCA_016210565.1 Chloroflexota bacterium | reverse complement strand
GGGTCTTTCGTCCCTCAGTCCACCTCGAAGGATTCTTCGACTACGCTCGCTGCGCTCGCTTCGCTCAGAATGACAGCCGTCGTCGCGGTTTTCAATAGCATCGAATGTCATTGCATCTGTCCGGCAGCGCTGCGCTGCCTACTGAAACTCAGAATGACATTTGATCCTCGGTGATGCCCCAGTGAGCAGGGGTTATCACCCGGAAAACGCACTATTTCAATGAGCTTGAGAATATCTCCTGGGCAACCTTCATCAGTTCCCACTGTTTCAGGGCGAATTGCTCGGTACTGCCGTCAATGTATTTCACCCCCGGCTGTCGCAATTGTTTCGGGTCGACGGCGTCTGTGGGAACATCCACCCTGGTACTCTGGCCGCCAAAGGCTTTGGAAACCCAGGTGCCGCCTTCTTTGGTCAGTATCCAGTTAGCGAATAGCTTTGACGCATTGGGGTGAGACGGGTTCTTCAATACGGTGAGACCGCCGCTGCTGGTAGAAACGTAGGCGCCGTCCGCCAGCGACATGAATTGTATTGGCGCCCCGGCCCGCTGCATTTCGGCTACCAGGTCGGTCCTGATCCCCAGCAGCACGGGATACCTGCCGCGGGCCACCCATTCGACCATCAGGCGGTCGTTCCGGCTGATGACCGGCTCCTGCCTGGCCAGCTCACGCAGATAGTTCAAGTCCATGATGCCCTCGGCCATGGCGGTAAACCAGACGAGCCCGCCTCCCGACTGAGTCGGATCAACCAGCACCATCTTTCCCTTCCATTTCGGGCTTAGCAGGTCGCGGTATGACTTGATTTCCTCCGGTTTGACCAGTTCCGTGTTTATGGCGACGCCTCCTATGGGCATGGCAAGGAGGTTCAATTGATGGTGCTCCTTGTCAACCCAGGGAAGCTCGCCTTTATACCAGGCCCTGGGGTCCAGGACTTCCGGCAGGAACAATATCTGGTCCAATGACTGGGTGAGGCCGGCGGGTTTCAGGGAGTTGACCATGGTGCCGGGAGACAGCAAAAAAACGTCTTCCAGATAGAGGCCCGCCCGGCGTTCAGACTCCATCTTGGGGATGAGCTCCGAGGCGCCGCCGGCCATGATATCCATGGTTATTCCGAATTTCTCGTGCAAGTATCTGTCCAGGCCTATGTCCTTGAAGGCGCCGCCAATGCTCCCCAGGAACAAAAGCTTCCCCTCCTTCCTTGCTTCCGCCACGGTGGTATCCCACTGTAGCTCCCAGGCGGCTTTGGAGGCGGGGGCGGCTACTTTCGCAAGAGGGGTCCCGGCCTCGGAAGGGGGCGGTTGGGTCGCTTCCCTGCAACCGAGGGATGCTGAACCTACCACCAGAATGATGAGCGATATCCATAGTAGTCTGTTCATTCTGCACTCCTTTCTTCTCCGCCTTTCGCAAAAGGGGGAGAAAGGGGGATTGTCCCGCGGCCCGGCCATCACAATGAAATCCCCCTTAGTCGCCCTTTGAAAAACGGGGAGATGGCATCTCCAGTGGGCTCTTCATTCGTATCCTCGAGGCCCGAACTTCTCGTTCAGCTCCTTTGCCGCTTGTTCAACAAATTCAAACTTGGTTGCTTGCTCCACCCTGACTCCTTCAGGCAGCAGCCCCAGACCTCTGGCCTGGGTAATCACCACTTCCAGCGATTTCCTGGTGACCGAACCATCGTAAGGAATGTATTCGATAAGCGAATACGGGGTGTTCAGCCGCGAGCGGTCGAAATTCTCCCAGCCCATGTCCCTTTCCCAGTGATAGTCGTTCACCATCTTGACTATTTCCGGCCAGTTTCTTTCCTGTTTGACAAACCGGTAGCCCCTGATGAGTCCCTTTAGAAAGCCCTTGACGGTCCCCGGATGCTGCGCGATCATGGCCCCGGTCGTGGCCACCACCCGGTCCGGGTAGTCCGGGAACTCGTCGGACCGCCTGGCGAGGCGCAGGTAGCCCTCTTTGACTGCCTGGTCGGAGTTTGGCGCCGCTATAAGGACCGCCTGGTGATCTCCGCGGTCCAACCGCGGTCTCTGATTCTGCAGTCCTGTATGCCCGACCTGAGTCACGAACGTGACGTCCTTGTTCAGGTCGAAACCGTGCCGGCGGAGCAGGTCCTTTACCCACAGCGCCTCCCGTCCCCCTCCGGACTCCACCAGTCCCACCCGTTTGCCCTTCAGGTCAGCCACGCTCCGTATTCCCCTGGCGCCATGCAGAGAGGTCGGCACGTTAGATATCATGCCGCCGACGATGTAAACATCCGATCCCCTGTTGTTTTCGCTGATGACCACCAGCGGCCTCACGTCCAGGACGAAGTCTATCTTTCCCGACTTCAGGCCCTCGATTGACAGCTCGTCTTCCCCGGCAGCCTTGATCTCGACATCTCCCAACCCTTCTTCTTTGAAGTAACCTCGACGCTCGGCCATTATGGCTGCGGTGCGGTGGAAGAAATGAAAGTGTCCCGCGGAAGCCATTATCTTTCTCTGCAAGTGCCACTCCTTTTCCTGAGACGAGGTGATAGTCTATTTGTTCCCAAATTTTGACCTGCATCAGATAATCCCATTTTATGCATGACCTATCTACGTGCTTCACTTTTCCCCGCCCCCGCAGGCTGAAGACCTGTCCCGACGGAGTCGTGGACTCTCGCAGAGCGGAGCGGCTACGACCCCCACCGCTAGAGCAGCGCGCCCGGGCAGGTGGGGACTGAAAGCTGATAGCTGACTGCTGACTGCTTTTTCTCTACTTTAATGAGCCAGCAAATACCTCCGCAGCTAACTTATAATACTCGGGTCCTTTCATGGCCAGTTCTTCGGAATCGAGGTTGAGATATTTCACCCCCGGCTGCCGCAACTGCTTCTGGTCGAGAAAGTCGGTGGGAACATCCACTCTGGAGCTCTGGCCGCCATAGGCCCTGGAGAGCCAGGTTATTCCTTCTTTCGTCAGTATCCAGTTCACGAATAGCTTTGCCGCATTCGGATGCTCTGGGTTCTTCAGCATGACGATAGCGCCGCTGGAAGTATAAACGTAAGTGCCCTCCGCCGGTATTACCGACTCTATGGGGGACCCGACCCTCTTGAATTCTTCCACTATCTTGTTTCCCAGTCCCACCGATATGGGATACCTGCCGCGGCTTACCCATTCGCCCATCAGCCGGTCGGTCCGGGTGATGGTTGGCTCCTGCCTGGCAAACTCACGCAGGTAATTCAGGTCCATGATACCCTCGGCCATCGCTTGAAACCACATGGTGCCGGCCCCGCTTTGAGTGGGGTCCATAAGTGCGATGCGTCCCTTCCATTTGGGGTTAAGAATGTCGCGGTATGACTTGATTTCTCCCGGCTTGACCACCTCTGTATTTACTACCACCGGCGCCATAGGGAGCCCGAGGAGGGCGATCTGGTTGTGGTCCTTGTCAACCCAGGGGACATCGCCTTTGTACCAGGCTTTGGGGTCCAGTGCCTCGGGCAGGAATATTATCCGGTCCAGGGATTCAGTGAGGCCGCTCGGCTTCAGTCCATTGGCCATGCTGGCGGTTGAGAGTATGAAAACGTCTCCCCTGAGGATCCCCGCTCTGCGCTCAGCCACCAGCTTGGGGATGAGCTCCGAGGCCCCGCCCGCGATGATATCCATGGTCAAGCCGTATTTCTCTTTCAAATGCTTTTCCGCACCTACGTCGCGGAAGGGGCCACCCACACTGCCCATAAAGGAAAGCGCCCCCTCCTTCCTGGCTCCCGCCAGTACGCTCTCCCATTCTTGCTCCCAGGCAGCCCTGGAAACAGAGCCAGTCGCCTTTGCGGCAGGGGCTTTCAACTCCTCTGCAGGCGCGGGCGGAGCTGCTTGCTTGCAGCTACCGGACAGTAAACCCGCTAACAGAACAATGATCCATACCGATAACAACCTATTCATCGTCACTCCTTTTCTGTGTTTCTTTGTATGAACAAAGCTTTTACGAACGTCATCGCGAGCGAAGCGAAGCAATCCCCTGGTTGGTTGGCCATCCTGTCCGTCTTGTCCCGACCTGGCGGGACTCTCGGAACGGAGCGGACTTTCGCAAAGCGGAGGACATTGCTTCGTCGCTTGGCTCCTCGCAAAGACGGCTTATTTTCATCTAGTTACCCGGCCCTGTTTGCATAACGCTTAAGCGGGTCCAAAGAGGTTGCCCCATTTGGCCTTCACCCGGTCCAACAGGTCCGGGCTGGTCCTTATGGCATGGGGGAACTTGTCGATCCAGTAGAACGGCTTGCAGGCCAGGACCAGGGCTTGCCCGTGGGTAAAGTCGCCCCATTCTCTCTTGTGGGGAGGCAACGCGGGCTTCAGGGCCGATGTCCAGCATCCCCTGACGATATCCACCGCCTCGGCGACGTCGCACCGGGTACCCAGGGCCCACAGGACCTGTGATATGTTGGAAGGGTCTATGTCATCGTCAACGACAATAATCCACACGAGATGGAAGGCGGCGTAAAGCCCGGAGCCGACCGACATGGCCGCCTGTTTCGCATGTCCCGGATAGGCCTGCTTGATCGAGATTATCGCAATGGTGGCGCCTCCGGCTTCCTCCACAAACCAGACCCCTTTCACCCCGGGGACCCGCGCGTCCAGCTCATTCCAGGTGACCGCCGCCCTCTGGATATGCCTGGCCAGGGTGTAAGGAGTGATAAGCATGGATGGCGGCGCCCCCATGATGATGGGGTCGTTCCGGTGCAGGATGGACGTGACCTTGAAGGCGGGCTCCGGTCTCGACCCGCTGCCGTAGTATCCGTTCCACTCCCCGAAAGGGCCCTCGACCCTGGTTTCCACTTCCGGCGGCACCATCTCTCCTTCGAGGACAATCTCCCCGGTAGCGGGGATGGGCAGGTCTGTGGTGATCCCCCTGGTAACCTCGATAGGCTTGCCCTTGAGCCAGCCCGCAAAATCGTATTCGGACACCTCCCACGGCAACTGCCGCGTCGACGTGGACCACAGGACCGGTTCCTGTCCGCAGCAGATGGCCATGGGGCAGCCCCGCCCTTTGGCCCAGTATTTTCTCCTGATGATGTCGGCGTGCTTGCCCGGAGCGATGAACATGGTGGCGGTGGTCTTGTCGTGGATTTGTACCCGGTAGGTCCCGATGTTCACGCGGCCCTCGTCAGGGTCCCTCACTATGACCGTGTGGCCGGTGCCGATGTACCGCCCGCCGTCTTCCTCATGCCATTTGGGTGTTGGAAACTCGAAAAGGTCGACATCGCTGCCGGTGTGGACATTCTCTTTGACCGGGGCGCTGGCGACTTCAACCGGTGGCAGCGGCTTGAACTCGCCTTTGCTTTTCTCCTGGTCCCGCCAGGCCCTGACAAGGTCCATTCCCTTCGCATCCGGCGGCAGCCCCTGGGCCAGGGCTATGCGTTTGGGCGTGATGAACAGGTTGGAGACGACCCGGTACCCGGGCGGATAACCCTTGATCTTGTCGAACAGGAGCAACGGGGAATTGCCGGACTCTCCCTGCCAGGCCGTGATAGCCCCTATCTCCAGGTCCCAATCAGCCCCCTCTATGATCTTTACCTCTCCGATTTCCTGCGCCCTGGCTATGAACCCTCTTAAATCGTCGGACAATTGGACCTCCTGCGGCTAGATTTTGCTATGTCAACTTGGAAGGGTTCGTGAATGGCCCGTGCGAGGGGACCATGCGGCGATTCTACACCGCCGTTTGAATTGCTGTCAACAGGCCCTCTGGCCGAAGCCGGCTGGCGCGGCGTGGCACGAGGTAAGGCGTCTCCCCTGCGCCCTGATGCAATCTGGTACTTACCCACATCTCGACGGCTGGACACAATGGCGTAGGGTGGGTTAAGCGCAAACGGGGTAGCGCTGAAGGGGGCGGTTGCGCGAACCCACCATTCCGGCAGATTCGCGTTCACAGCTTTGTTCTACTTCTGCCACTATGGTGGGTTCGTCCCGATTACCATCGGGACTTAACCCACCCTACGGGTCGTCCCTGTCCAACATGTATTGTGTCCAGCACAAGATGTGGTAATGGTCAGCGATGCAATCGGGGTTTCCGCAGGGGGACGCCTTTCAACGTGGGCGGCGGCTGCGGGCGGACACGTGGGTCCGCCCCTACGTCATGCCGGAGATCAACCGCGGCAGCGTTTGCGCGTCCCGGCACACGGCGAACTCCCACCGCCCCAGCCGCGCCCAGTTATTGACGGCCATGGTCCACCGCCTCGCGGCCTGGTGTTTGGCCCGGTCCTGATCGTCCTCCTCGCCTTTGATTTCCAGCACCAGCATCTTCCCGCCCTTGAGCCGCACCAGGTAGTCGGGTTCATAACGGTGGGCCACGCCCTCGTATTCGTAGGGGATCAGCAGGAAGGGCCGGTCGTTGCGCACGTAGCAGAAGACGTGGTCCGTCTGCTGTTCCAGGTAGAAGGCCGCGGTCTGCTCCCACGTGCTGTCGAGGACGACGGCGTTGACGTGCGACCGCTGCGTGCTGTGCACATTGCGCTTGGTGGTGAAGTTGATGTGGGAGGTCCGCCCCACGGGCAGGTACTTGTTCAACACGGGCAGGATGGGCGTCTCGCCCTGTTGTTCGTCCGGCAAGATGGCCTCCAGCAGGCGCTCTTTTATGCGGCGAACGTACTTTTCGAGTCCCAGCTCGCAAGGGTTGACGCCGCGGAAGTCCACCTTCTCCCGGACGTATCGGCGGACGATGCGGAGCACCTGTGGAAATAGCTCGTGCCGGGCCCGGCCGCGCATCCTGGCGCTCCCCCGCACCGGCGCCTGCGGGCCTTCGCCCACCAGCGCTGCCACGACGTGCCGGGCGATCTCAAACTCGATCCCCTGCGGGTGGTTCTGGGCGTAATACTGCGCCCGGTTATGCTCCACGAACTCGCCCATGCCGCCGCCGTGGGCGCCGCCTTCGAGATGGTCCGTGATAATGCGCAAGAAGGTGGCCGTGGGCGTCTGTTCCGGTTCAACAACCAGTCTCTCCAGAGTCGAGAAGTCGGCTTTCACCGAAGGCCTTTGAAGGGCGTAGACGTAGCCCTCGACGTTAGGAAAACGCAACTCATAGGCAGCCCGTTCCGGCAGGGCAAAGACGTGGTTGACCGGTTTGTCCGGTGGGGGCCGCCCGGTCTTGCCCTTGTACGGGATCACCGAGAAGGGGATGCCGTAGACATCGACATACTCCTCGGGGAAAAGCTCCGTCGCCGGGTCCGGCGTGTAGTTCATCCTCCGCAGGCCGCGTCCCACCACCTGCTCGCAGAGAAGTTGCCTGTCGAAGGCCCTGACGCCCAGGATGTGCGTCACGTTGCTGGCGTCCCACCCCTCGGTCAGCATGGCCACCGAGACCACGCAGCGGACATCCTGCCCCGGCTTGCCGGATTTGCCGACGGTATTGACGATCTCCCGCAGCTCCTTCGCCGCTTCGTCCCGCGTCGCGTCCGGGTGCTCGCTCTCCACCTTCTCCAGCCGCTTGCTGTCTATGCGGATGGTCCACAGCCGTCCCTGGTCGTTCTGGAAAAGCTCCGGAAATGAAGTCTTGCTCGCCCCGTAGCTCACCCGCATCTTCGGGCGCTTCGGTCTGGGGGTCGCTTCCTTTTCATCGTCATCTTCTTCCAGGATTTCCTCCACCTCGGACTGCCCGGAGATGTTTTCGAAGAACACCGCGGCGATGTCCGTGTTATCGCAGACAACGATCATGACCGGCGGCGCCTTTAGTGCGGTGTCGCTGGCCTGCCGGATGGACTCGAACTTTGCTTTGTACTCCCCGGCCAGTTGCACCAGGGCGTCCTCGGCCCGTTCCCACACTACCTCTGGCTTCGGACGGCCGGTGGAAAGCCGTTGCGCCGGGGCCAGGTTCCTAGTGATGTTGCGCCACAAGCGGAAGTACTTCGGGTCCGGTTGCCCGGTGGTATCGCTGACCGGCAGGCGGGGGATCTTGGTAATCCCGCTCTCGATGGCGTCTACCAGGCCGAAGTCGCTCACGATCCAGGGGAACGGCTCGCCCTCGGGATAGCCGCTGCCGGCGATGTAAAAGGGCGTCGCCGACAGGTCCAGGCAGAACCTGACGCCGCAGGCCCTGCTTATCCGGTCCAATCCCTGGACCCAGACCGTGGCCTGTTCGCGTTCTTTCTTCACCTCGGCGTCCGTGGTCCTGGCCTCCTTTTCGGAAAGGGGGGCCGGGCGGTAGGCGTGGTGGCCTTCGTCGTTGAAGACCATGATGGGGCCGCGTTCGAAAAGCTCACCGAGGCGGCGGCGGGCGAAGGCCTCGTCGGTCTCCTGCCCTTTCTGCACCACGGCGTAGCTCCGGTCGCCTTCGCTGTGCTCGGATTCGGGCGCGAAGTAGTGCCAGTTGGTGACCAGCACCTTGCCGGCGCGCAGGAGGTCATGGTACTGCGGGGGAACCAGCTCAAATTCGGTGTAATAGTCATTGCCGCGGTTGTCCGTCCGCAGGACCTGGAGCCGCTCTTTGATCATCGTCAGGTTGGGACAGCAGACCAGCGCCGCGTTGGGGAAGCGGTCGTCGCTGGGCGTGCGCCCCCGGTTGCAGAAGGCCCAGGCGAGCAGTATGGCCATCACGACGGTCTTGCCGCTGCCGGTGGCCATCTTGCAGGCCATGCGGGGCAGCGGCGAATAGCCGGGGTCGGCGGGGACGTCAAACAGCTTCTCGAAGTCAGCGTCGGTGAATTTAGGCTCCCACCTTGGTTTGCCCCTCTTGCCGTCCCTTCGCAACCCCCGGATTTCATTGAGGAAGATGACCGTCTCCGCCGCCTCCAACTGGCAGAAGAACAGCCGCCGGGCGCGGTCCTTTCTGCCCCAGTGCCGGAGCAGGTCTTTAGTGACGTTGGTGGCGCCTTCCCAGTTGGCGTTCCGCCAGCGCTTGACGTCCTCGCGGAGCCTGTTGACCAGGACAAGGTCGCGGCGGCCCTCATCCAGTTCGAAACGGATTTCATCACCGGTAGGTTGCTTCAGGCGAAGGGCGAGCTTCCCCTGGCGTGCGCCATGTTGCCGGACCTCCTCGTTGCTCAGTTTGTACCAGTAGGCGTCGGGCCGCCGGCCCGGCAGCTTGTTGGCCCGTCCGGTAGTCCGGTCATACTCATAGTGGTCGGTTGGCTCGTAGTACGGTTTGCAGATGACCGGACTTTCCACGGGCTGGATGAGGACCGGTTCGTTCGAAGAAGGCGTGGTCATTTCCGCGACTCGCTCCTCATTTCGATGTCCCGGCTTGATCAGACCCTTCTCTGCGCCCTCGGCGTCTCCGCGGTGAACTACGGGGCTTGATTCGTTGCCTGGACTTCCCGGCGCCATATTCAGTATCCGCGGTTTCCGCCAGGTACGCCGGTTCGTGCTGAACCGCGCCGGGCTGCCTGGATTTGGAGTCCAGGAAAACCGCCGGCGTCGTCCCCAGACCGACGGCGATCTTGGTGATGGTCAAGAGCGTCATGTTGGGCGCGGCGTCGAGGATTCGGGAAATGTAGGACCGGGACACTCCCATTTTCTCAGCCAGCCAGGTCTGGTTCAGCCCCCTTTGTTTCAGGCACGCCAGCATTTCCTCAACCACCTCCATGGCGAGCCCTTCGGCTATGAACTCCGGGTCGTTGGCGTACTGTTCGGCGTACCTGGTCAATGCCAGCTCCGGACCCTCATCGACCATTTGTGACCTCCTTTAGATACTGGTTTCTAATCGCTTGCGCCCTGTCGTACTCAGCCTTTGGGGGCGCGCCTTTGTGGAACCCGTGGGTGAGAGCTGTTTTCCAGCCTGGCAGATAGAAATAAAGAAGCCGGTCCCTTGTCTGGACTTGAACTCGAACAGCCCGCGGCGACCCTCGATCGCTCTTGACTTTCTCTCATTCATGATCTGGCCCGTGTCAGCGTGCCTGGTTACAGTGGCGACTATGTTTTTATGGGACGCAGGGTTGTTCCGTCGCAGGTTCTCCAGGAACTCAAAGGCGGGACATGTACCGTCATTGAGAGTAATGGCCCACACAGCGAACTTGCGGCCTTGATGGAACAGTATCAGCTTCATGATGTTAACATATAAGTTAACAAATGTCAATGCCGCGTGAGGCGGGTCCCCGGGCGGGGAGTAGCCTTCGTCCAGCCGGTGCACGCGGAGGACCTCGGCGCCGCGAGGGTCGATGACTTTGACGGCGTTACTTGGCCAGACCTTAACGGATCGCATACATTGAAGAAGGACTACTGCCCCCGATCCAATCTAGTCGGGGGCATGGACTACGCCCTGCCCTGTGCATGCATTGATTTGGGATTGTTTCACCGACGAGACTGAGAGAAGCAAAGAACACGCCATCAGTCCGGTTTCTCCGGGGCTCTGCGGCGACCCTTTTTCGCCGTCGCCTTTTCTTTGTATTCCGCGTATTCCGCGGGAGGCTCAGCGACGCTAGCAGCTATCCGTTCGATGGGACCAGAACTGGGGGTTTTCGCATTCAGAGAGACATCGGGCGTTGTCCCCAGTGCCAGGGCAATCCTGGCTATAGTAAGGAGGGTCATGTTGGGTGGCGCATTCATCATCCGCGAGACCGAGGACCGGGAAACGCCCATTTGTTTGGCCAGCCAGGACCGGCTCAGTCCCCGTTCCTGCAATATCCTCAGCATTTCCTCGATGACCCCAATTGCCAGCCCCTCCGCAATGAAATCGGGGTGCTTCTCCAGTTCACGGATATCTCGTTCCAGGCTCAATTCCAGATTATCGTTCTCCATCTTTATGCTCCATCGTAAATTGGGCTCTCATCTTCTCCGCCTTTTCGTACTCCGCCTTTTCAGGATCGCCCTTGTGAAAGCCATGAGTCAGCACGGTTCTTCTGCCGCTAAGATAGAAGTAGAGCATCCTATCCCCTCGCTTTGACTTGAACTCAAACAAGTTGCTCCGACCCTTGATGGCCCTGGACCGGGTTATATTCAGTATCGGTCCCGAATCCGCGTGCTCCTTCATCGTGTGCACGAGCGACCCATACGACGCGAAGTGCTCTTGCTTCAAGCGGTCCTTAAAGGCGACGGCCGGGCAGTCGCCGTTATCAAGGACAATGGCATAGATGTCAAACTTGTTTCCGCGGTACTCTAACCTGAGTCTCATAATGTTAACATAAATGTTAGCAAACTGCCTAGAGGCTGGAAAGATGATTTCTCCTTCTCTGCAACTTGGAATTTGGTACTTGGAAACTCCGGCTTGTCCGGATCAGGGTTTCGTCATGTACCCCTGGTCTAGCCTGTGCACCCGCAGGACTTCGTTGCCGCGGGGGTCGATGACTTTGATAGCGATGCGCTGGTGGGCGCCTTCCCGGAATGGGAGGGAGACGGTTCCGGATAATCTGGCAAAGGCGTCTTCGTCCAGCTTGCCGCCCAGGGCCTTGCCGAGTTTTTCCCAGGCGCTCTTATCGGGGAAGAAGGCCTGGCAGATGCAGAAGCAGCGCCCGTCGTAGTCGCTGTCCAGGAACCAGGCGGCCACCTTTCCGGCGCCGGTCGGCCGGGTGGAGTTGCTTAGCGGGTCGTAAATGTCCACGCCCTCCATGTCCACAATGTATTGCCCGTCTTTGTCCTGCTCCACACGTGTCCGCGGCGACCCGGATACGGTAAAAAGCTGGCTGGCAACCGTGGTTTTCAGGAGGTCGCCCATGTTCACGTCCGGCCGTATTTGCGCCATGTGAAGCTTGACGTGCGGGTCCTGGACTTCATGGATGGTCACCTGCGCTTCACCATCGAAGCTGAAGGCGGCGAAGACAAGGTCGTCAAACCCTCTCCGGGCGGCGTTGCGGATGCCTTCCTCGACAATCCGCGTGGTCAGGGGACCGTACTGCGGGCCGAAGATCACGGCCACTTTTCTCTCCCCTTCACCATTGGGCCAGGCGCCGCTGGCATGGAGCATGGACCCGTCAGCCATCGCTTCCAGGGTGGTGAACTTCATGACGCGGTTGCCCGGGAAGCGGACGCCGTCCTGTCGCAGCAGCCGTATCATGCGGTCCAGGTAGGCTTCGGCGTTCTGCGCCTCGGTCCGCATGGACCCTTCGCCCTCGCCGAAGGTCTCCAGTTGTTCGGGCGCGCCGGCGATGGGCGACTCTTCTTCCTCCCCGGTGTCAATGCTCTCCTCGGCGGGGATGACTCCTTCCATGGTGAACGGGCCGGAAACGCGGACCTTGCCCTTTTCGACGAAGGGCTGGTCCACCAGCTCCTCCCGGTCAGCCCGGGCCGCGATGCAGCCGTTGACCTCGTCCATCTTCCGCCGCCAGGCCTTACGGTAGTCAGTCAGCGCCTGCTGGAGCGCCTGCGGCCAATCCGGGTCGGGATCGAAGGGGACTTCCCATTCCTTCCAATCCGTTTCGGGCAGTTTCCAGCGGCGCTGATCGGCGTCGGTGATGGCCTTCTTGCCTTCCCGCTTCATCTTGTCTTCCAGTTTGCCCAGCAGCTTGAAGCGGAGCTCTTTGGTGACATCCTGCGTCAGGGACTTGTTCAACTCGGCCAGCTTCCCGGCCAGGACCGGCGTCCATTTCTCGAAGATGGGGTCCAGCGCCTGGTTCTGGGCGATGCTTTTCAGGGTGATATGCGGGACGGTCTTGCAGTCGAAGGTGCAGGTACCCTGAATCTGCCCCGCCGGGTCGGCCAGCCAGGGGCCGTCCGGGTTGCGCTGGACATCTTCGGCGCTGGTGGGACGCAGCCGGTAGTAATCGAATTTGGCGGTGAGCAAACGCTGGCGGGCGATGGCCAGGGCCACCCGGCTGACGTCAATCGTGATCCACCGCCGTCCCCACTGCTCCGCCACGTAAGCCGTGGTACCCGACCCGCAGGTCGGGTCCAGCACCAGGTCGCCGGGGTCGGTGGTCATGAGAAGGCAGCGCTCGATAACCTTGGTTGCGGTTTGAACGGAATAGAGCTTCTCGTCACCGAAATTCGACAAGGCAACGTCTGACCAACTGTTACCCATGAGCATTGCCGGAAAATCCTTGCCGTACCTCTTGTACCGGAGCGTGTTCCCGGAAGGCACAATTCTTCCCGAGCCGACAAGGCGCGTGAGGCCAGTAGGGCTTGTAGACCAATATCGTTGCCGCGGAGTGTACGTAACCCCCTCGAAGATAAAGTCCGGTGATTGATAATGGTGAGAGGATGTAAGGTCGCTTGTTGTGAATTCGTTTGAATCAGATATATCCCTCGCCCTGAAGATGTTTGTGAACCTAGCCTTTTCACGGTTCTTCCCATACCAAAGAAGATAGTCCGTTACCGATGACAGGAAATCATCCGGCTGCGGACTTCTCTTCACGACCACCACCACGTTGATGAAGTTTCCTTGTCCGAACGTCTCGTCCAGGAGGGCACGGACACGGTGCAGGTTCTCGTCACTTATTTGCACAAAGATACTTCCCGTATCGGAGAGCAGTTCCTTGCACAGCAGCAGACGGTCACGGAGATAGGACAGGTAGGAATGGACGCCGAGGGTCCAGGTGTCGCGGTAGGCCTTGACCATTTCCGGCTGGCGGGTGAGGTCTTCGTCCCTGTCCTTCACGTCGCGGCGGCCCACCTCCGGCTGGAAGTTGCTGGAGTACTTTATTCCGTAGGGCGGGTCCATGTAGATCATCTGCACCTTGCCCGCCAGCGCCTCGCGGCGGGCCAGGGAGGCCATCACGGCGAGCGAATCGCCCAATATCATGCGGTTGGTCCAGTCCATGGGGTGCTTGTAGAACTGCACCGCCTCGCGGTATTCCTGTTCCGGGTCGGCGAACAGGCTCCGCTGGACGTCCTGCCGCCGGGCCGTGCGCAGGATGGCCTGGGTCGAAATACGCTCGTGGATGTTCAGGGCCACCGGATCGGCCACGCACCACTGCTGCTCCCGCTTCCCCGCCCATTCCAGCCACGGCTCGTGGTTGCGGAAGGCTTCTTGAAGGATGGCCAGCTCCTCCGGCGTCAGCTTCTCTCTTCCGGCCTTTTCGATGAGCTTTTCGATAACGTCAGCCTTGCCGGTGGCATCGAAGCGGAGCGCCGGCGCCAGGTGGGGATTGTAGGCGAATTTGAGATGTCTCTCTTTGAGGAGCTGGCCCCGCGCCGCCAGCCCCGCCGGCGGGATATTCAGCCGGGTGACGTTTTTGTGCCGGTAATCCACCACCTGATCGCTGTCAGGGGTATCGTTTCTTTTTCGCCCGTTCATAGGTCCTCCTGGTGGGAAGGTGACGGATTGCCCACAAGCAAACCGAACAATAAACCACGAGATTAGCACAAGATTTTCACAAGATGCTTCTTGTGAACCTTCACATAGCCATTCTTTATCCCAATCTGGCGTCCATCCGGTGAAATCTTGTGGTTCAGAAAAGTGAGTGAACATGACTCTTCCGGCGGCTTGCCCCATTGTAACGCCCCACCAGCCGGGCTGCAAGGAGCAGTCCCTGGCCCCCGTTCCCAAAAACAGTGATTGACTCTGTCCTGCTTTCTATCCTATCATAAGGAATGCTTTGCTGGCCTGCCCGTCGAATGTGGAATATCACCGTCAAGGGGGACGGGCGGTTTTGTATCGACGAGATGGTCTCAGTATGAGCGCTTTCAAACCTCCGGAGGAGTGGTTCAAACAAGCTGAATATGATTTGAAAACCGCCGAAGCGATGCTGAAGGCGAGGCGGTACATCAATGCCGTTTTCATGTGCCACCTGGCCATTGAAAAAGCGTTGAAGGGACTGTACGCGAAGAAATTCCAGAAGGACCCGCCAAAGATTCATAACTTGAACTATTTTGCAGAGGCAATCGGAATTGAACTGTCGGAAGATTTGCGTGACTTCATGGACAATTTGAATACGGTGAGCGTGCCGGCCCGGTACCCGGACGAGCTGAAGAGACTCCTGAAGGAGTATACGCCCGAACCGACAAAGAACGTCCTCAAACGGACGAAGGAATTACTGCGATGTCTGAAAGAGAAAGTGAAACATCAAGATTGGCAAAGGTCCTGAAGGAACTTCTCGGGGCAAGGGGAATCAGGGCTGACAGGATAGTCGTCTTCGGCTCGTTTGCCAGAGGACGGCAGCGAAGAGATAGCGACATTGATGTTCTCGTTGTTTCCAGAGATTTCAGGAATAAGAGCATATTCGATAGAGCCGAACTGACAACTGGCATAGGAAGGGACATGGTGAGGAGGCTCGGAAGGCCCTTTGATTTGATGTACTACTCCGACCTGGAGTGGAACCGGGGACATTCCCTGGTTGTGAATGCCGCAAAGTCGGAGGGTCAGGTAATATACGGGTGATCTTTCCCCGGCGTCGTTTCCACTCCAGGTCCCGGCCAGCCTGGGTGAGGCCCTGCATGACGAAGTCTTGCGTAAAATGGAAAGAAAAGATTACGAATTGCGAATCACTAATGAGGAATCAAAGTCGGATGACCAATGACGAACCTCGTTTGAACATCCGAGTTTTGAGCATTGATTCGTTATTCGGATTTCGTCATTATTAGTATTTTGAAAAGAAGGAGGTTATTCCGGCACGACAACACTCACAGAACGGAATAGGATGGTTCTTGAAATGAGCATCCTGGGCCTAGGGCCGAGCGAGTTCGACGCCAGTAATCTTTCCAGCATCGCGAACAAGAGTGTACTGCCGAAAGACTTTCTTGAATTTGCCCACAAGATAAATCGCATTGAAGCGCAGGTCACGGCCTACAAGCTCTTCGTGCATGAAACGGTCAATCGTTCTATGGTCCATGGCGCGGCGAAACATATACCCATCATCAAACTTGACGACCAGACAGGTATTGGCAGGGTAGTCTTTACCTTCTTTTCGCCCAATGGCGCTCACAATCTTCTGCATCTCGCTTTCAGCAACTGAATCAACCGACACGGCTTCGGCCTGCGGCGAAACTCGAAGCCCGGTCTCCTTTGTGCCTTCCTTCTTGACTGTACGGGTGCCGGGTACGTAACCATGTTCCTGAAGATGGACATCTCGAAGGTACTCTGCTTCTCCTTCATGGGCCTGAGTGACTTCGACATAGCTAACCAAAGCGGGAGAACAGGAATTGTCAGTTAGTATGGCATCGAAGTTCTGGTTTCCAATGACCGGCTTGACATGTACCGATTGGGTTTCGCCATACTTCTTGAAGGCAAAGATAGCCAAGGGATAGACCTCTTCAACAAGCTGCTTTGCCAGACCTTGACGTAGTCTAATGGTCTCCTCGTCAGCGGATTCTATCTTCGACTCCACCCAATTGAGTAACTCTCTGGGTGTTCGTTCTATCGTTAATTCATCTATCGTTATCGCCTCTTTGTCCATGGGGCAACCTCGATGATATTTTATCACACGCGTGGTAGGCAATTGTGCAAAATGGAAAGCGGCAGCCTGGCGAGGGGACTGGCATGATCCACGTTGACGGCGGGCAGAAGTCGGGCAGCGGCACGATTGTCCGCTACGCGGTCAGCCTGGCGGCGCTGCTCGGACAGGAGCTGGAGCTAACCAATATCCGGGCCAGAAGGGACAAGCCCGGCCTCAGGCCGCAGCACCTGGCGGCGGTCAGGGCCGTGGCTGACGTCTGCGGCGGCGAGCTCGAAGGGGCGAAGGTGGACGCCAGCCGCATTGTCTTCCGTCCGGGGTCCCGCATTTCCGGCGGCCATTTTCAGTGGGACATCGGGACCTCGGGCTCCACCACCATGCTGGCGTACAGCCTGCTGCCCATCGCCTGCTTCGCGGAGAGCCCTCTCACCTGCCGGATTTCGGGCGGGCTTTTCCAGGACTTCGCCCCTTCGGCCTTCCACATGCAGCATGTTCTGCTGCCGGCCCTCCGCGGAATGGGTGGGCAGGCGGAGCTGGAGATGGTCCGTCCGGGCTACTTGCCCAGGGGAGGGGGCATCATCGAGTTGAGGGTCAAGCCGGTGGGCGGTGGCCTGAAGCCTTTGCAGCTTACGGAGCAGGGCAACATCACCAGCATAGATGGCATGTCTCTCTCGTCGCATCTCCAGGAGAGGAAGGTGAGCGACCGGATGGCCGCCGAATGCCAGCGGGCGCTGGCCGCGGCCGGCCACAGCGCCTCGATAAAGCCTGTGTATGACAGCGCCGCCGTGCAGGCCGGGGCGGCCCTGGCGGTCTTTGCCCGGACGGACACGGGGTGCATCATCGGGGCCGATGGGGCGGGCGCGCTGCGGCGGACATCGGAGAATATCGGCCGGAGCGTGGCCGGGAGGCTCATCGAAGACCTGGCCACCGGGGCGACGGTGGACCGTTTCCTGGCCGACCAGCTCATCATCTTCGCCGCCCTGGCGAGGGGCGTCAGCCGGTACCGCATCCCGAGGCTGACCGAGCACGTGGAGACCAATCTCTGGCTGGTGCAGAAGGTGCTGGGAGTCAGGACGAGGGTTGGCCCGGACATGGTGGTCGAGGTCGAGGGGATGGGGTACGAGACAGAGAGGGGAAATGACGAATGACGAAGCGCCGCCAGTACCGCAGGCCACCGTGCCTGCGCGGGCCGGATTAGTGACGGAGCGGCGTCGGGAATAGGCCGAATGTCGAGTTAAACCCGCCTTCCCCGGGCGGGTGCATGGTGTTAAAATCGACGTGCCTTGATCGGCCGCCGTACGGCCACGTTGCATGTGCCACCGGGTCAAGCCATCGTGTGTTGCCGGTTATTTGCGGCTCTGTCATATCTCGAAGTCTCGCAGGCACGGCGGCCTGCGGTACCGGCGGGCGAACACGCGGGTTCGGCGCTACGGCGCTTGCCACAATTCGCGGTCTCGCAGGCACGGTGGCCTGCGGTACCGGGGCTGGGTTAGAGGCCGAGCTTTTCACCCACGATTATCACGTTGATCCGCCCCTTGTCCCGTCCCCAGGCCTTATCTACAATGACTGTGTAGCAGCAGATTCTTTGCGGGCTGCTGCAGTCGTTGCACTTCCCGGTCCTGACACACGGCAGCTTGCTGGCGTGGCGCGCCGCGTTCAGAGGCGCCGCCACTTCCTTTATCCGGCGCAGCCCTTCTTCAACATTGCGGACGATCTTGTTTATTCCGACCACCACGATGACCTTCTTCGGGCCGAATATGAGGGGGGCCACCCTCGTCCCGGCTCCGTCGATGTTAACCAGCTTCCCGTCCAGGGTCACCGCATTGGCGCCGAGGAGGAAGATGTCGGCGGTGAGGGCGCGGTATTTGTTCAGGCCGTCATCCTCCACGCCCTCGGGGCTTATCCCGTGGCGATAGCGGTCAAAAAGGCGGTAGTTCCCGAGCTTGCTTTCCCGGCGGAGCACGTCGAGCAAGCCAATCTGCTGGAGCGCCACTGAGTCGCCCAGGCCGATGCTCGCGCCCTCCGGGATCAAAGACAGGGCCTTGCTCAGCGCCGTCTGCCGGTCCGGAACAAACCAGGCGATCATGTTGTTCCTCTTGAACTTCGCTATGATCTTCTGAATCATGCTGTCGTCAAGTGATAAATCTTGAAAAGGCATGGATCTGACTCCGGAGCAGGAAGACTCGTTTCAGGCGGAGACAGACTATCACGCAGCGCAAAACGGTGTCAAGGAACGGTCAAAACCGAACGGCCGGTGCGACTGCCGTTGGGACAAGGTCAATCGAGGCCAGAAGGCAGTGGCACAACTACCGGGTCACACGGGCAGGGTGGCCTGTGGTACCGGGCGGGCGAACACACTCCGCTCTGCGACCCCGATGCATCGGGGCGATGCGTGGGGACGGGTTCGCCCCTATGGGAAGTTCCGGGTCGGGTTGCTATCAGGCCGCCATATTTGGTACACTGCCGCAACAAGGAGGTTAGCCATGAGACGCTGGCAGGAAATCTATAGCGGGCAAGACCGGGAGGTGATAGCCAGGCTGCGGAGGCAGAGAAGGGCGCTGCCGTCGGAGAAGCTGGCTTTCGTCATTATCGATACCAACTGGCGGACGCTGGGGCCTCGCGGCACTCCCATTTTGGAGGCCACGAAGACCACTCCGCTGGCCTGCGGGCTGGCCGGGTGGGAGGCGGTGGCCGGCATGCAGAAGCTGCTGACGGCCTGCCGCGACAGACGAGTCCCCATGGTCTTTGTGACCGGTGACGCCGTGACCCGGCATCACATGGGCCGGAGCTCTACCAAAAACGACCAGAGAGGCCCCCTGGACCTCAAGGCCGAAGAAATGCCTGAAGAGATCGCCCCGCTGCCACAGGAACTCGTGGTCCGGAAGACCCGCGCCAGCGCCTTCTTTGACACGCCCCTGGACAACTACCTCCGGCTGAAGAAGATCGATAATCTGCTGGTGGCCGGGAACAGCACCTCGGGATGCGTCCGCGCCAGCGTGGTGGACGCCTGCTCCCTGGGCTACAACGTTTTCGTGGTGGAGGAATGCTGCTATGATCGGCTGGAACTATCGCACCTGGTCAATCTGTTCGACATGGACGCCAAGTACGCCGATGTCATTACGCTGGAAGAAGCGCTGGCTTGCCTGACGCAAGCCCAAATGACGAAGTCCGAATGACGAATGACCAATCAATTACGAATGACGGAGCCCGAATGACGAATCCCATGAGGGCGCATGACAGTGCATAGCCGGCGGGCGGGGTGGGGAATCTTGAATCTTGAATCTTGAATCTTGAATCTTGAATCTTGAATCTCCGGAGGAGTATATATGAACGAAGTCGTTACGAAAGCGTTGTGCCGGTGGTGTCACGCCCGCTGCCGGGTTGCCGTCCATTCCGATAATGGCAGGCTGGTCAGAATAGAGGAGGACCCATCGGACCCGCGGGCCGGGCAGATGATCCCGCCGACCCGGGGATGTATCCGGCTCAGCGCCGCCAGGGAGTACGTCAATCATCCCGACAGAATACGCTTTCCGCTGAAGAGAAGGGGTGAAAAGGGCGAGAACAAATGGGAGAGGATAACCTGGGATGAGGCCCTGGACGGCATCGCCGGGCAGCTCAAGACGCTCAGCGCCAGGTACGGGCCGGAAACCGTGTTCGTGACGGAGGGGACCAACCGCAGCAGCATCTGGACGACGATGCGCTTCCTTAACCTGTTTGGTTCGCCGAACCCCGCCGGGCCGGTCCAGATATGTTTTGGCCCGGTGGTGGGAATGGGGGCCGCCATGTTCGGCTGGCCTCTCAGGACCCGGGCCGGTTTCACCATTCCCAAAGGCATGACGGGCGGGCCGCCCACCAAAAGCGCCCTGTTCATCGGGACCGACTTGCCGCCGGCCAGGATGCGCGTCTGGAAATCCTTGCTGGACGTGAAAAAACTGGGCACAAAGATTATCGTCGTCGATCCCCGGAAGACGCAGACCGCCGAAGCGGCTGATATCTGGCTGCAGCCGCGGCCGGGCACCGATGCCGCCCTGCTGCTGGCGATGATAAACGTGGTCATCGAAGAAGGTCTTCACGACAAAGAATTCGTCAGGAAATGGTGCTACGGGTTCGACAAGCTGGCGGAAAGGGTCAGGGACTATCCGCCTGAAAGGGTTGCGGAGATAACCTGGGTGCCGGCGGATAAGATCCGCGAGGCGGCCCGTTTGTACGCGACCAACCGGCCGGGCGTCTCGTTCAACGGCATGGGGATGGAGCAACTGGAAGACCACATGGAAGCCATCCAGTCCAGGATGATACTGGCGGCGATCCTGGGCAACATCGACGTGGAGGGCGGGGAGTACGTCCCGGGCCCCACGGATATCGTTACCGAGATTGAAATGGAGTTGCCGGGAAAGCTGTCCCCCGAACAAAAGAAGAAGCAGCTAGGGTCGGACCGGTTCCGGATGCTGACCTGGCCGGGCCGGCAGGCTATCTCGGAATCCAACATCAGGTTCTGGGGCAAAGAGAGCGCCACGCCGGCCTATGCCCATTACCCTTCGCTGCTGCGGGCCGTGGTGACGGGGAGGCCGTACCCGGTCCGCGCCGGCATATCGGTGTTCAGCAATCCGATGCTCACCCAGGCGAACACGAAGCTGGTCTACAAAGCCCTCAAGAGCCTGGACCTCTATGTGGTGAAGGACTTCTGGCTGACGCCCAGTGCCCAACTGGCAGACTATGTGCTGCCCTCCGCCTGCTGGCTGGAAAGGCCGGAGCTTCAATACTCCTTCGGCATGGATACCCGGATAACCGGCGGCGAGGCTGCCTTGCCGGCGAAAAGAGAAGGTGAATTCGACTACCGCACCGAGTATGACTTCTTCCGCGGGCTGGGCGTCAGGCTGGGCCAGGAGGACTACTGGCCGTGGGAGTCGCTTCGCCAGGCATACGACCATCTGCTGCAACCCCTCGGCATGGACTTCACTGAGTTCATGGAAAAGAAGAACGGCATGCACGGCACCTCCGACGTTTTCAGGAAATACGAGTTGAAGGAGGGCTTCGGCACGCCCACGCGCAAGCTGGAGCTCTACTCCACGGTCCTGGAGAAGCTGGGTTATGACCCTTTGCCCGCGTTCCACGAACCCAAAGAAAGCCCCATCAGCCGTCCCGACCTGGCGAGAGATTATCCCTTGATGCTGATTACCGGAGGCCGGTTCCAGCCCTATTTCCACTCCGAGTACCGGCAGATCGAGTCTATCAGGAAGAGGCGGCCAGATCCCCGCGTCCAGGTGCACCCCGAGACTGCCAAAGAGCTCGGCATCGAGGACGGCGACTGGATATGGATCGAGACGCCGCGGGGTCGGATAAGACAGAGGTGCGTCTGTTTCGACGGAATCGACCCGCGGGTGGTTCACGCCGAGCATGGCTGGTGGTTCCCGGAGCTGCCCGGGGAGGAGCCGTGGCTGGGTGGGGTGTGGGAATCGAATGTGAACGTGCTGACTGACGACGACCCGGAGCGATGTAACCAGCGAAGCGGCGGCTGGCCGCTGAAGACGGCGCTGTGTAAGATTTACCCGTGCAAAACGTACTGACCGGCGCCACAGGAGTCCTCGCCTGTGCGACGGCGCGCGGTACCGCAGGCCACCGTGCCTGCGGGGGCCGGAGCTAGGGCAAAGCTGGGAATCTTCGGTCCGTGACCGGTTGCTGGAGGGCACCTGCAACGTGCCCGTACGGCTTGGCCGGGCAAGGCCGGACCATTTTCATCTGGTATGGTTTGCTGTTGCAGGCGGTCACAGGCACGGCGGCCTGTGGTACTGGCTGCACGGGCTCACAGGCGTGAGGCCTGTGGCATTGAATTTGACCTGGGAGGACTACGATAAGACAGACAATCGAGGCAAAGGACTCGCTACCCGGTAAATGGGACAAAGAGGCTGATGTAGTGATCGTGGGATATGGCGGGGCGGGGGCCGTGGCGGCAATAACCGTGGCCGAGGCGGGAGGAAGGGCGATTCTCCTGGAAAAGGCGCCAGAGGCCGGGGGCAGCAGCGCAGTTTGCAGCGGCGGGATGAGGTGTCCCACTGACGCGCGGCAGACCGCGCAATACATCAAGAACCTGGGACTGGGCACCGTCGATGCCGAGACGTCCCGTGTTTTTGCGGAGACGTGGGTGGAAATCAAACCCTGGTTCGTGAAACGCGGCGCCAGGTTCGGGGAATCCAAACGAGAACCTGGCCCGTACGGGAACATGGGTGTGCCCGATGAATTCCCGGTGATGACCCTGGAAAGCGGCGAGGGTTATGTGCGGGGCTGTGGCCGGGACCTGTTCGCTTTCCTGGACGGCATTGTAAAGAAACTGGGCGTGGAGATAATGCTGCGGACGCCCGCAAAGAGGCTGGTCCAGGACCCTGTCACGAAGGAAATCCTGGGCGTCATTGCCGAAAGCCACGGGACGAGTCTGGCCGTCAGGGCGAAGAAGGCCGTGGTCATGACCTGCGGCGGCTTTGAGGCAAATCCTGACATGCTGGCCACCTACATCAACCCGGCCCCCGCCAGGATGTACACCTCGGGCACTCCTTACAACACCGGCGATGGCATCAAAATGGTCATGGCGGCCGGGGCTGACCTATGGCACATGGATACAATCGAGTGGGGGACCCAGGGATTCAAACCTGATGGAATGGCGGCGGCGTACTGGTTGCAGCCCAAAGGTCAGGGGTGGATAGACGTGAACCGGTACGGCCGGAGGTTCCGGGATGAAAGCACCAGTCCCCGCCACGCCAAGTCGCACCTGGAGATTTTCGATTTCCCGGCCGCGCCGGACGCGAGCCGCGACGCCGAATGGCCCAATTCCCCCTGGTACATGGTCTTCGACGAGAAGGTGAGACAGGCGGGCCCGATCATCCTCACCGAGAGGTTCCAGGGCGCGCCGCCGTTCATCACCTACAACAGCGCCCGGGAGGTTTATGCCTGGAGCCGGGACAACAGCGCCGAAATCCAGAAGGGATGGATCAAGGAGGCGGGCAGCCTGGCCGAGCTGGCGGCGAAGATGGGGATTGCCCCGGCGGGGCTTGAAAAGACGGTCGGCGATTACAATCGCTACTGCTCCTCCGGTTCGGACCCGGAATACCGGAGGAAGCCCGGCACGCTGGCGCCGGTTGACGCCCCGCCATACTATGGCGTCGAGTGCGTGGTCAGCATCGTGAACACGCAGGGTGGGCCGAAGAGGAATGCCAGAAGCCAGGTGGTGAGCGCCCTGGACGGCTCTCCGATACCGCGGCTCTATGCCGGGGGCGAATTCGGCTCTATCTGGGGTTTCCTCTATCCGGGCGCCTCCAACCTGGCCGAGTGCATTGTCTCGGGCATCATCTGCGGCCGTAACGCCATGGCGGAGAAGAACCGGGAATAACAGGTAAGAGGTGGGAGGCAAGAGGGTGGACAGCCCTTTGGTACTACAGGCGTCCCTGCCTGTGAGCGCTGTATCTTGCATGAGGAAGGCATGTTCAAGCCGACGTCGGTCTCGTTCGTGGCTCACAGGCGCGGTGGCCTGTGGTACCGGTTCACCTGTGGTTTGAATCGCCCAGGGCCAGGTCGACGATTTCGGAGGCCTTTTTGAGCTCGTCCAGGCGGCGGAGGCGGCCGGCCAGCTCGCTCACGGTCCCCGGGGGCAGAGCGAGTCTGGCGCACTGGCGGAACTTCCGGATAACATCTTCCCAGGGCCAGGGGGCTTCGGTTCCCCTGGCGATCTGTCTGACGCGGGATAGCCGGGTCCCATCCCTGAGCTGCATCGTTACCCTTGCCCGCAGGTCCTCCTCCGCCCTGGTCTGACCGGGCCTGTCGTTCAGGGGGAGGACCCTAACCTTGTTCCTCGTTTTTTCTATGGCGGGGTTGAGCACTGTTTCTTGAGAGAACTGCCTCAAACCGACCTCGCCATCCACCAGCAAGGCGCTCAGGCAATGCTCCAGGCTGAATTTTCCTTCCAGGCTCGTCCGGGGCCGGGGATTGCTGAGGTGGTTAGGCCCTTCGTCCAGGCAGGGCACGGCGCACTCGATTCTTTCGACTTCACCGGGGGAGACGTGGCGCACCTTCAAGAGCTCTTCGAGGGCTTCAATGGAAGCGTGAGTGCCTCTACAGGAAGGGTATTTCTTCATTACCACCCCGGGCCGGTCGAAAGTAAAGGGGTTCCCCAGCGAAGCCGCCAGTCCTTCGGCTGAGTACTCTCCTTTGCCAACCAGGACGGTGAAGAATCCCACGGGGGCTTCGAGGATGGCGGGTGCGGCGGTGAAGCCTCTTTGCGCCAGCAAAGCTGCCATTATGCCGTTCCTGGCTGCGTTGCCGGCATGAAGGGGTTTGGTCATGGTGCCGAAATTCTGCCGCAGACCTCCGGCCAGGGAAGAAGCTATGCCGAGGGTAGTGGTTACCTGCTCCGCATCCAGTCGCAGAAGTTTGGCGGCGGCGGCAGTGGCCCCCAGAACGCCGACAGTGGCGGTGGGATGCCAGCCGCGGGCGAAATGGCTCTTCTTGATAGCGGCGGCGACCTTGGTCTCGACCTCGACGCCAATAATGTAGGCCAGGAGGACGTCTTTGCCCGAGGCGCTGGCGGCCTCCCCCAGGGCGAGGGCCACCGGCAGGACGGGCACGCTGGGGTGAAACGGCACAGGAAGGGTCCCAACGTCATCGTAGTCCAGGGCATGGGCTTGAGTTCCGTTGGCCAGGGCGGCCAACTGGGCGCTGGTGCGGAACCCGCCGCCGAGGACCCCGGCTACCGGTCTGGCCTGCTCGTCTCTGACAAAGTTCCTTATGGCTTCGGCGGCTGGCTCCAGTGTCCCGGCCAGAGCTACCCCGAAACAGTCCATGAAGGCTTTTTTGGCGGCATCGATGGCGGCGGGAGGGATGGTTTCAAGGCCCGTGTCAGCCACAAAGCGGGCGAGGGCGGAGGTGATTCCTGGCGCTCCGGTGTTCGGCATCTAATGAAGCCTCTCGGGACCGAAACCACGAATAAACACGAATAGACACGAATGAACAGCAGCCCGAAATGACGAGTGACGAAATTCGAATGACGAATGACCAACCGGAATTAACGATCCCGGAGACAGAATTCTGAAGCCAGCTTTCTTCGTGTTAATTGGTGTTTATTCGTGGTTCCGGTTACTTTTCACCCTCACCTTAATCCTCTCCCATCGAGGGAGAGGAGAGACGGGCTATTTGATGTAGGCGCGGAAGTTCTCGTTGAACTCGGTCCTGGCCTTCACGCTTTGTTCGGCGAAATCCAGGTTCATGGTGTTGTGGTATTTCACGCCGGGCTGTCTGACCAGCAGGGGGTCCAGGAAGTCCGTCGGGACGTCTACCCGCGCGCTCTGGCCGTAGGCCTCGGCGAATATCCGGCCGCTTTCTTTGCTCAGCAACCAGTTGACGAAGACCTTCGCCGCGTTGGGATGCGGAAGCCTGGAGTAGATGGCCACGCCCCCGGCCCCGGCGCTTAACCCGATGCCCTCAGCCGGGATCAACGGCGTCAATGGGGCCCCGGCGTTAATGAATTCCCTGGCGTTTGGCTGCACAAACCATACTCCAATGGACCGGGCGCCCCGCGCCACCCACTCCACATGCAGCCTCGCATCTGCGACGACAGTGACTTCCTGTTTGGTCAATAGTTCCCGTATGAATTCCGGGCCCACCACGTCTCTGGTTACCACGTAATGGTGCCCCGGAGCGCCGCCCACGGACGGGTTCAGCATTAGCAGCTTGCCTTTCCACCTGGGGTCGAGGAGGTCGCGGTAACCTTTGACCTCCCCCGGTTTCACCAGGTCGGTGTTTATCACCAGGGGTATCATGGGCTGGGCCAGGAAATTCAAGTGGAAGTGCTCCGGGTCGGACCAGGGGAGCCGGTTGTCATACCATGACTTTGGGTCCAGCACCTCAGGCAATATGAGGAAGGGGTCGATCGGCTGGATAGCGCCGGCGGGCTTCATCATGAAGAGGACCGTCGATCCCCCGATGTTAACGTCGGTCAAATACAGTCCGGCCCTTTGCTGGGCCTGTACCTTGGCTTCTATCTCGGCTGACCTGCCGGCCGCGAAGTCTACTTCGATGTCATACTTCTTCATGGCTTCGGTGATTCCCTGCCGGACACTCGGTGGGGCGGCGGTGGTGAGAACCAGATTCCCTTCCTGTTTGGCGGCCTGCACTACTTTGTCCCATTCAACTTGCCACGGCGCCCTGGGGTCGCCGCCGGGGGTGGCAATTGTGGCCGCGCCTGTCGCCGGCTTCTCTTCCGCCTGTGGGGCGCAGGCGATCAGCAGAGCCGACAAAAGAACAACGATCGTCATGAGCATACGAGAGACTTTCATTGACTGTGCTCCATTCACGCGAGAATCCAGAATTCGGTCATTCGTCATTCGGGGACTTCGCTATGTTTCGTTCGATCGGTCAATCGTGATTCGGGTGTCGTCACGTGGCATGGTGGGTTCGCGCAGCCGCCCCCTGGCAACCCATCCGCCTCTGCGCTTAACCCAGCCTACGCTGCTACATTGCTGCGAGTAAGGTACCGGCGTCGCAGGAATGCGGGCTTTCACAGGCACGGAGGCCTGTGGTACCGGGTGGGGCTAGCGTTTCTTGTTGAGATGCTCCTCCAGTTCGTTGACGTGTGCTTTTTGCTCCTTTTCAAGCTGGCGTATCTTCTCTTCGGAATAGCCCAGGAAATCGGCGAGAATCTCCTGATTGTGCTCCCCCAGAGCAGGGGGAGCGCGGTGCTCTTCGGCCAGCCCCGTCACTTTGATGGGATTTCCCGCGACTTTGACCGGGGCGTCGGATGGGCGCTGCAGGGTGAGAATCATGTTGTTGTTGAGTACCTGCGGGTCCAGGGCGGCTTTGTCTACGGTGTTGACGGGGGCGCCGGCGATGTCCTCCTCGATGAAAAGCTCCGTCCACTGCTCGGTATCGGCCTGCATCAAGCGCTCTTCGAGGATACGGTCCAGCTCCACCCGGTTCTTTAACCTTGCTGTCAGGGTGCTGAAACGCGGGTCGTCGATCATCCACTCGGCGTCCACTATCCTGGCGATGCGCGGCCAGCATACGCCGAGGGTCACGTGCCCGTTTTTAGTCCGGTAAATGCCGGAGGGCGCTACGGCCAGGTGTCCCGCGCCTACCGGTTCGGGTATTTCGCCGGTGAGGAAGTATTTGGAGAATGCCGTACTGAGCAGGGCGACGCAGGCATCGAGTACCGAGGAGCCTACCTCGCAGCCCTCGCCAGTCCGCTCACGCCGGTAGAGGCCCGCCAGGACGCCGGCCACGGCGTAGAGGGCCGCCCCCTGGTCGCCGACGGGGACCGCCGGCTTTACCGGCTTCCTGCCCGGTTCCCCGGAAAGGGAGAGGAGCCCGGACCAGCCATAGCCCACCAGGTCGTAGCAGGGGCGGTCTTTGTAAGGACCTGAATCGCCGAAGCCGGTGATGTTGCAGACGATTATTCCCGGATTCAGCTTCTTCAGCGTCTCGTAGCCCGCCCCGAGGCGGGAAAGGGCGCCGGTGCGGAAGTTACATATGATAACATCCGAGACTCTGATGAGGTCGAAGAAGGCAGTTTTGCCCAGGGGCGTTCCCAGGTCCAGGACCAGGCTCTTCTTGTTGCGGTTATGGGCCAGGAAATAGAAATGGGTCCTCAGGTGACTGACATGCTTGGTCTCTTCGAGGGTGCGCAGGGCGTCGCCTTGCGGAGACTCAATCTTTATCACCTCGGCCCCGAGATCCCCCAGGACCATCGAGGCGAAGGAACCCGCAATGCCGACTTCGAGGGATAGCACCCTCACGCCGGAAAGTAATGGCTCCATCAGGATCTGCCTCCTAAGAAAGTCAAAAATCAAAAGTAGCTGTCAGCTATCAGCAGTCAGCTATCAGCTATTAGTTACAGCCATCGGCTGTCGGCGGTGAGCGGTGAGCGTCAGTCCGTCGGTACCGTTTTGGCTGCGGAGTGTTCCCGGATGAACCGGGCGATTTCCTTGATGCTGGAGCCCGGGCCGAAGAGAGCGGCAATCCCTTTTTCCTTGAGCTCCGGCTCGTCCTCGGGGGGGATGATGCCTCCAGCGATGACGAGGACATCGCTCAGTCCTTTCTGCCTCAACAATTCTACCACAGCCGGGAAAAGGCGGCCGTGGGCACCCGAAAGGCAGCTCAGTCCCACCACGTCCACATCCTCCTGCAGGGCGGTTTCGGCTATCTTTTCAGGGGTCTGCCGCAAACCGGTGTAGATGACTTCAAAGCCCTCATCGCGGAGTCCCAGTGTTATCACCATGGCGCCCCGGTCATGTCCATCGAGTCCGGTCTTAGCTACTAATACCTTGATTCGTTTAGTTGACATAACACTCCTGAAATGACGAATGACGAAATCAGAATGACGAATTAATCACCCATCCTGACGAGTCGGGACCATCAAGAATGAAAACGGACCGTAATTGCGAGCGAAGCGAAGCAATCCCCTCGTTGGCTGGCCATCCGGGAGATTGCTTCGCTTCGCTCGCAATGACATCTTCGTAGCAATAGCTATGGGTGTCTGGCTTAGCGTGAACGATGAAATGGTAGTGACTGAACTCGTGGCGGCACCGCATGGCGTGCCCCGTAGCGACCCCGACTTGTCGGGGTCGTCGGCCGGCGACCTTTTGAGGTCGCCGGCAGCGCGGGTTTTTCGCGCGTGTCATAATTCCATCTCTCACAGGCACGGTGGCCTGTGGTACCGTCTAGATTACTCCAAATTCCTGATGTTCCCCGAACACTTGTCTCAGGACGCCGCAAATTTCGCCGATGGTGGCATAGGTCTTCACCGCTTCGATGATGGTGGGGAAGAGATTGACCTGCTCGTCCCGCGCCTCTTCTCTGAGGCGCTTGAGGACCGCCGCTACTCTTTGGTTGTCCCTTTCCTGTTTGATGCTCTTCAACCTGGCAATCTGGTGTTCTTCCGCCTGCTGCCTTCTTGTCGGGTCATAAGGATGGGGCGACTGCCGGACCCTTATGTCTATTTCTTCCGGTCCTAGAAAGGCGTTGACCCCCACTATTATCCTCTTGCCGGTTTCTACGTCCTTTTGAATGTGGTAGGCGTTCCTGGCGACTTCGCGTTTCAAATAGCCCGTTTCAATGGCCGCCACCGCTCCCCCCACGCGCTCGACTTCATCCATCGTTCTCCATATTTCGGCTTCGACCCTGTCCGTCAGCGCCTCCATGTAGTAGGAGCCAGCGAAGGGGTCGGTAACTTCACAGAGCTTTGCCTCGTGGAACATTATCCGGGCGGCGTCTTCCGAAAGCTGCTGCGCTTCCAGGCTGATGCCCAGTCCCAGGGGCTCGTCGAAACCGGGCTCGATTACGGGAATGCCCTCGGTGAGGGCGATGGCCACTCCCCCGAGCACCGTGCGGACCAGGTTGTTCAGGGGGCGCTGCTTGGTCATCAGATTGGCGTCCATGCGTCCGGGGGCAGTACGGATCATCCAGCTCTTCGGGCTTTTGGCGCCGAGGCGTTCCTTCGCCAGCTTGGCCCAGACCCGGCGAGAGGCGCGGGCCTCGGCAATAGCCTGGAGGATTATCATGGTGTGGCACCCGCCGGTTTGAAAGGTGAAACGGGGCAGCACGTCGTCGAGGTCGAGCCCGGCTTCCTGGGCGAGCCGGGCGTAGGTCATGGCGTTGGCGAACTGGTAACCCAGAGACCGTACGCTATCGGCGCCGGCTTCCCGGAAATGGGAGGAAATGCTTATGAGATTGAACGAGGGGACGTTCTTTCGGAGATAGACGAAGCTGTCCCGCGTAAGCCGCAGGGAGGGCCTGGGAGGGAAGATGTAAGTTCCGCGCCCGGTGTACTCTTTGAGGATGTCATTCTGGGGGGTGCCGTGGAGCTTGTCCGGCGAGATCCCTTTTTGCTCGGCGACGGCGATGACCATCGCTATCAGTATGGTGGCCGGGGCGTTGATATTCATGTTCATCGCCAGCCTGTCCAGTCCCAGCTCGCCCTCGAACGGCTCAAGGATGGTCTCCATGTCTCGCAGGCTGGTTACCGCCACGCCGGTCCGGCCCACTTCGCCCAGGGCGAGGGGATGATCGGGGTCATAGCCGCACTGGGTGGGAAGGTCGAACGCCAGGTTGGGCCCCACGCGCCAGCCCCGGGCGATCATCTCTTCGTAGTAGTCTCTGGTATCGTCGGCGGTGGCGTAGCCCGAGTAGCGCCCGGCCCTGGCCAGCCCTGCCGCGGCGAAGCCGCTGCCGCCCTTCACCGGCCCCGTACCGGGCACCATGGTCGGGTATACCCCGGCGGTGTACGGGTATTCCCCGGGGAAGCCCACTTTTTCCAGGAAGTCGAAATCCCGGATATCGAGCGGGGTGTAGAACCTGTTGGGACTTTCCGAGGTCTTGAACTTCTTCAGGGATTCCTTCAGGGTCCCCTCTTCCCACTCTTTCCGCTTCTTTGCTATATCTTCCAGTTTCTCCGGTGAAAACATTTCCTCTCCGATGCTCCCGGGTCTCCCCCTTTGCAAGAGGGGGATTAAGGGGGATTCAAGACAACATAAGGTGATTGTATTATGTTTCCGGCTGGCGGTTCAACCCTGGTAGCGCCCCGATGCCTCCGGGTGAGCGGTGAATGCTCTGCCGCGCCCAGAAACCCCTGGGGCGCGTGCCCCGGGGGCGTGTGCAACGGGCCTGTAGGGCGGCCGCAGCGTATCGTATCTTCGATGTTCGTACACGAATACTGAGCAAGGGGAATTATAGCATGGCTGTCAATAACCGGTGGACGGAATCCCCCTTAATCCCCCTATGAAAGAAGGGGAAAGGGGTTGTGAGGGGAAGAAGCTGACCAACTCTCGCAGCCAGATGTAATAGAAGGCGATGGCTGCAAGGATCACCGCTGCGATGATGGCGGTGATGAGCGGCCAGTTGGTCGTTGGGCCGGGCTCGGCACTCGCTGGTGCATCAGGGGGGCGGCGTGACAGGCATGTTAGAAGGCGGCGCGGTCACTGCGGCAGAGCGCCTGAATATGAGTATAATCCATATTATACTAATCGTGATTATACTGACCGGAGGCGGGCGGCGTTGGAAACCTCTACCCTTTCCGGGGCACCTCGAGTCGGATTTCGGCGCCGGTCCCGGGCGCAGAGACTACGAGGAGCCGCCCCCACAGGGATTCGGCCCGTTCTTTCATAACCCTCAAGCCGCGGCCCCGGTCGGCCTGCGTCGCAGCGTCGAAACCGCGGCCGTCATCGGCTATGGTTATCTGCAAATAGCGGCCGGCCTGCTTCAGCTTCACCGCGACGTGCCGGGCGCCGGAGTGTTTCGCGGCGTTGCGGAGGGCTTCCTGGCATATGTGGAGCGTCTCGATCTCGATCATCCTGTCCAGGGAGACCTCCTGTATTTCCGTCTCCAGGCGGCAATGGATTCCGGTATCTTTCTCCAGTTGTCTCATGTAGTCTTCTAGCTGGGAGAGAAACGGGCGGCCGGTGTTGAAGCCACGCAGCAATTCGATGGAGCCGCGGGCCTCCTGCTCGACTTCTCCCAGCAATCGATCGATTTCTGCCAGGTTTCTGGCGGCGGGTTGGGAAGCGTCAACCTTGCTGCGGAGGTCCTGAACCTGCCACCGCAGGCCGTATATCACCTGGCACAGCTCATCATGGATCTCGTGGGACAGCCGTCGCCGTTCGGCGAGGACTGTGGTGGAGTGAAAGCGACGGCGGCTATAGGCGTTGAACAGGTAGGGGAGCGTCGCCGCCGCTCCCAGGGCGGTCAGATAGATGGGCAAATCGTGGATTGCGTTTTCAACACTGGCCAAAGAACCGGGCGAAAACCTGGCGAGGGCGGCCATGACATAGGCGCCGGTTGCCATGGCTACGGCCAGGGTGGCCCGGCCGGGCAAGAGGAGAGCTGAGGAAGCGACCGGAGTCAGGGTGTACATCAGGAAGGGACTCTCGTTCACTCCTGATAGAATATAGAGCGCGGCAGATACGAAAACATCGAGGGCGAAGAGACCCGTGTTGGCACGACCCGTGTCATGCCACTTCCAGGGCTGCATTAATTTCAGGCCGGTGTACAGGGCGGCGGCAACAATCAGACCGGAAGCCGGGACGAAATAGCCGGGTTGGTCAGGAATGACCTGGATCTGAACAATGGCGACAAGCAAGGCCAACAAACGGAATCCTGAAAGGGCTAGCCACTGCTTGTCAAAGAAGAGTTCAGCAAACTGCTTCATGGTTGGACCTGCCCCGGTGGTGAACCCGTTGCCTCCACGAGAATCCTTTTGTCGTCCTGTTGTCTTTGGCGGACGCTCCGGCGAGATACCGTTGCCATCGGCGATGCACTGGTACAATCATACCGGTTGGACGGATGGATTTTCAATACGTGTACCTACTTAACGGTATGACAGTCGCCTAACTAATGCGAACGCAACAAATAGGTAATGCCGGATGGTGGAAACCGCAGCGGCCCCGATGTAATCGGGGCCTTGCCTGGGTTTGATGAATCAAACCGCTATAGCGTCTACTTGGGTTTTCGGCCCGCTGGCGGTTGACAGGCATGCTATAATTACTGTCTGCCGTATTCGTGTACGAACATCCAGGGAGTCTGGAGTCTAGAGTCAACGAGTCCGGAGTCCGGAGTCGTGACTCTTGACTCTTGACTCTAGACTCTAGACTCAGGACTCGTTGACTCGTTAGAGGAGTTTAAGAAGTGGAAGATATCAGAGCCTGGTTGGAAAAGGCGCAAACATCGGGCAAACTGGTGAGAATCGAGGGGGCGGACTGGAACCATGAAATCGGTTGCATCGCCGATCTGAACTTGAAGAGGAAAAACCCGCCGGCGTTGCTGTTCGACAACATTAAGCAGTATCCAGCGGGTTACCGGCTGCTCTCGGCTTCGCTGTCGGGGTCTGCCAATGTCGCCGTCACCCTGAATCTGCCCGCCGGTCTTTCCGATCTGGATCTGCTGCATGTGCTCCGGGAAAGACAGACCGAGTGGATGCGGTCGCTGGACAGGTTCCGTCAGGAGCCGGTAACAACGGGGCGGGTGCTGGAGAACGTCCATTCCGGGGCCGAGATCAACCTGCTGGAATTCCCGTCCCCCAAGTGGCACGAGCTTGACGGCGGAAGGTACATAGGCACCGGGGACGCGGTAATAACGCGGGACCCGGAAACCGGGGAGGTCAACGTGGGGACCTACCGGGTAATGGTGCATGATGAAAAGACTGCCGGTTTCTATATTTCACCGGGGAAGCACGGCCGGGTCCATCGCGAAAAGTGGCATGCCCTGGGCAAGCCCTGTCCGGTGGCCATCTCCGTGGGACACCATCCCGCGGTCTTTGGCGCCGCCTGCCTGCCGCTGCCCGCAGGGACGGAATTCGCTTTTATGGGGGCGATCACCGGGGCGCCAACAAGGATATTGACGGAGGAAATCACCGGACTGCCCATTCCGGCAAATAGTGAAATCGTGATCGCGGGTTTTTCGCCGCCCGACAAGAACCGGATGGAGGGCCCTTTTGGCGAGTGGACGGGCTACTATGCCAGCAAGGAGCGAATGGCGCCGTTCATCGAGGTCGAGCGCGTCTATCACCGGAACAATCCTGTTCTCCTCGGTTCGCATAACGCCATACCGCCGAGCGATTCGACCTATTACACCGGTCTGATGAGGAGCGCCCAACTGCACCGGGAGCTCATGGAAGCGGGCGTCCCCGACGTCAAAGGCGCCTGGATCGGTCTCCAGTTGATGGGGGTATACTTCATCGTCGTGTCTATCAAGCAGAGATATGCCGGGCATGCCAAACAGGCTGCCTGTATCGCGTCTCAACTGGTATCGGGCGGCGGCTACCACGGGAGGTATCTCATCGTGGTCGATGAGGATATCGACCCGACGAGTACGCAGGAGGTGCTGTGGGCGATGTGCACCCGGTCCGATCCGGAAAAGGACATCGACATCCTCCGCCGCTGCTGGAGTACGGCTCTGGACCCGACCATTCGCAAGCCAAGCAACGCCTTTTTCAATTCCAGGGCTATCATCGACGCCTGCAAGCCGTTCGAATGGATAGACGAGTTCCCGAAGGAAATCCGGTCCAGTCCGGGTCTGGTGAATACAGTCAAGACCAAATGGGGAGGAGTCCTGGGTCTGTGACCGCGTACCAGTAACACTCGCATGCATCGGGGCGCGGGCTGGCGCCCACCGGTACCACAGGCATCCGTGCCTGTGAGACCCGGATCTTGGCGATGTCAGTATACCTCGTTGCCGGTAGTGGCCGGGATACGCTGGGGGGTCGCAATCTGTCATTGTGGCGCTGGCCTGGCACCATCCCCCACAGGCACGGAGGCCTGTGGTACTGGTCTATGTTCGGGCTCACAGGCACGGAGGCCTGTGGTACCGTCCCCCGCCGAAAGGGGGAGAAGCGGGATTGAGAGGAGTTTTAGTCTATGAGCTACCGTGATTTGCGCCAATTCCTGGAGAAACTGGAGCGGAGCGGGCTCCTGAAACATGTCACCGCCCAGGTAGACAAGAACTGGGAAATCAGCGCCATCGGGCGGTGGGTTTACCAGGGCAATCCCGAAGAGGACCGGTATGCCGTCGTTTTCGACCAGGTGAAGGGTTGCTCCATCCCGGTGGTGGCCGGCGCCATCGCGGCTTCATACAAGACCTATGCCCTGGCCCTCGGCATAGAACCCGCCGGCAGCAAAGCTGAAGTGATGGCGGCCATACGGGAGCGGTGGGCGCGAGCCCTGGAGAAGCCGGTCAAACCGGTCGTGGTGGAGCGCGGCGTCTGCCAGGAGGTCGTGCTCAAGGGGAATGAAGTGGACCTGCATACCCTGCCGGTCCCGGTGTGGACTCCGGAAAAAGACGGCAACTCTGACAAGGGCCTCGGCTTTCTCACCGCGCCTTGCCACATCACCAGAGATCCCGATACTGGTCTGCATAACATGGGCACCTACCGGTCCATGCTCAGGGAACAAAAGAATGAAATGGGGATCAATTTCAGTCACGGTTCCCATATTCAGGACCACCTGGCCAGGAACGAGGCTAGGGGGTTCCCCACCGAGGTGGCCACCGTGCTGGGCGCTGACCCGGCGGTCACCATCGCGTCGTGCACGAGGGTGCCCGAAGGCGTGGATGAGCTGGCCATCGCCGGGGCGCTGCGGGGAGAGCCGGTCGAAATGGTGAAGTGCCGGACCATCGATGTGGATGTCCCGGCCAATGCCGAGATCGTCATTGAAAGCCGGATCCGGCCCCGGAGTGAGCGCGCCTTTGACTTCGAGGGGCCTTTTGGCGAAGCCACCGGATACCAGGGGAGCGCCACCCTCAGCCCGGTCCTGGAGGTTAGCTGCATAACCTTCAGGCGAAATCCCGTTTATCAGGCCCTGGTCAGCCAGATGCCCCCCAGCGAAAGCAGCAAGATCCGGCAGATCGGGACCGAGGCCCTCACGCTCAAGCGGCTGAGAGACGCCGGGATACAGGGACTCGAAGATATCTCCATGCCGGAGCCGGGCCAGACTCGGTTCATCGTGGCTGCCATCAGGAAGACGGACCCCGGCCATCCCGAGCGGGTCGCCAGGGCGATGTTCCGGGTGTTGCAACCGCGGATGGGAAAGATCATCATGGTGACCGATGACGATGTGGACATCTACGACCTGGATAATGTAATATGGGCATTGTGCTTCCGGACGTCGCTGACGCCGGGGAGAGTAAATGTCCATTTCATCGAGGGGCTATCCACGACGGCGCTGGACTACTCTTCGGCGCCGTCTCTGGAAGCGGAGCTCAAAAAGAGAGCCACGAACTACACCTGGCCGGGGATCGGGCTTTTCATCGACGCCACGCGGCCCTATGACCCTTATCCGGTGGTGTCTCTGCCGCCGGCGCCATACCTGGAAAGGGCCCGCGACAACTGGGCGAGCTATGGTTTGCCCGGCCTGGCGCGAAAGGACCTGGCCCAGGTGATCAAGGTCGAGGCGCGGTATTTGAAGGAAGGGAAGGCGACTACCAAGCTGACGCCCGGGCGCGAATGACGAATGACGAAATTCGAATGACGAATTCCCACCACCGGTATCACAGGCCTCCGTGCCTGTGAACGCCCGGCGGCAGTCCAGTGCACGGATGAAGAAATCCGAAATCCGAGTGACGAATCAATCACCCATCCCGATGAGTCGGGACCATCAAGGATGAAAACCGACTGTCTTTGCGAGGAATCCCGATTTCATCGGGATGACGAAGCAATCCCCTCCGCTTTGCGAGAGTCCGCAAGGCGGACCGGTTGGCTGAACAGGCCGGGAGATTGCCGCGCTTCGCTCGCAATGACATTTTCGTAGCGGTGACGAATTGCGAATGGCGAATGACCAGGGGCGTGATTGGCATAACTCCCACTCTCACAGGCACGGCGGCCTGTGGTACCGAAAGGAAAGAAGAGAAGATGAATAAGTTGTTATTGTCAGGACTTATCGCTGTTTTGGCAGCTCTGGCGCTGGCAGGCTGTGTAAAAACGGAACCCCCTCCCCTGGCCCCCGAGCCACCCGTGATCGCCGGAAAAGCGGCGGCTCCGGGGGCCGCCTGGGAGCAGGGGTGGGAGAGCGTCCTGGCCAGGGCGAAAAAGGAGGGAAGGGTATCCATCTATGGAGGTTGGGAGCCTTCAGTCAGGACCGCGGTGACAGATGCCTTTGGAAAGAAATTCGGCATCGACCTGGAGTTTACGCCATTTGGACGCGGAGCCGAGATGGTAGCCAGGGTCCAGCAGGAAAAGGCGGCCGGTCTGAACGTGGCCGACGTCTATGGGCAGGGTGGCGGCACGCTCATGACCAGCATGAAGCCCCTGGGCTATCTCGGCCCCATAGAGCCTCTCCTGATCCTTCCGGAGGTGCTGGACCCGGCAGCCTGGGCCGGCGGAAAATTTCCCTGGTACGACAAAGACCGGCGCGGCATTGGGATGCTGGCCAGCATCATGAGGCCGGTCTTTTACAACAGCGACCTGATCAAGGAAGGCGAGATAACCAGTGTCAAGGACCTGCTCAAGCCCCAGTACAGGGCGAAGATCGTGATCAATGATCCTACCTACACCGGAGTGGGCAATGGGATGTTCTCGCACCTGGTGCGGTTCGCCTGGAATGAGGCGGAAGCCAGCGATTTCCTCCGACGCCTGATAAAAGAACAGGAGGCGGTCGTCATCCGGGAGAACCGGTTGCAGGTGGAATGGGTGGCGCGGGGCAAGCACTCCATCGGATTCGGCGCCGAGCCCGGGGACATCGTTCCCTTCATGAAAGCGGGCGCCCCGATCAAAGTGGCGTACACGAAAGAGGGGGCGCAGTCTTCGTCCGTCGGGGGCGCCATGGCCGTTCCGGTTGCTTCACCCCATCCCAATGCCACAATAGTGTTCGTCAATTGGATCCTGAGCAAGGAAGGTCAGACAATCTTCGCCGAAAACTGGGGAATGGCGAGCGTCCGGGCGGATATATCCCTGAGGGGCATTGAGCCGGCGTTGCTACTGAGGCCTGACGAAAAACTCATCATCGCTACCGAGGAAGTCACCTTGATGAAGGAAAAGGACCGGGAGCTGGCCAAGAGGATCATTGACGAAGCGTCGAAATAGACGGGGTACCACAGGCCTCCGTGCCTGTGAGACCCGAAGCTACGCCAAACGTGCACTGGCCTGCCGCCAGCCTCTCACAGGCACGGAGGCCTGTGGTACAGGTCAGGAGGACATGTGGACCTGCGATCTTTCATAGACCAGCTAAGAGATATCGGAGAGCTCAAACACGTCGAAGGCGCCGACTGGGACCTGGAGATCGGGACCATTACCGAGCTGATGGACGAGCGGAATGGCCCGGGCCTCCTTTTTGACCGGATCAAGGGCTACCCGGCGGGATACCGCGTCGCCGCCAGCCTCATCGCCACGCCGAGGCGCATGGCGGTGGCCTTCGGCTTGCCCTCCGACACGACAAACGCCGAACTGGTGCGGACCCTCAAAGACCGGTTCAAGGACCTCAAACAGGTCCCTCCGGTCTATGTGAAAGAAGGGCCGGTACTCGAAAACGTCCGTGAAGGAAAAGACGTAGACCTCCTCCAGTTTCCCGCCCCGAAGTGGCACGAGGGGGATGGGGGGCGCTATCTGGGGACCGGCCACATGGTGGTCCTTAAGGACCCCGACGAGGGCTGGGTGAACGTGGCCACCTACCGGGTGCAGTTGCACGACAGCAATACTCTGGGGCTATTCATCGTCGGCGGCAACCAGGGCAACCAGATCAGGAAGAAATACTGGGCCCAGGGGAAGTCGTGTCCGGTGGCCATGGCTTTCGGGGCGCATCCTCTGGTGTGGATTCCCGCTTTCATGGCTTTTCCCTGGGGGACCCCGGAGTATGCGATTACCGGCGGCCTTATGGGCCAACCGCTGCCCGTGATTGCCGGGGAATATACGGGTCTGCCAGTCCCGGCCCACGCCGAAATCGCCATCGAGGGCGATTGCCCGCCTCCCGAGGTCGAGTCCAGGCCGGAGGGTCCCTTTGGCGAGTGGCCGGGCTATTACGGCTCGGGCGTCCGCAACGAAGCGGTGGTGAAAGTAAAAAGGGTGATGTACCGGAACAACCCGATCATAAACGGCAGTCCTCCCTTGAAACCGCCGGCCACGGGGAATGCGAGATACCTTCTTCGCGCTGCAAATGTCTGGCATGAGCTGGAGCGCCTGGGGATTCCAGGGGTCAAGTGCGTGTGGAATATGAGGGCGGGTGGGTCCAGGTACTGGACGGTGGTCTCCATCGAGCAGAAGTACGCCGGCCATGCCATGCAGTCCGGCATGGCGGCGACGTCCGGGATCGAGGGGGCCAACCACAGCCGGTTTGTCGTGGTGGTGGACGATGACATCGACGCCACCAACTATGAAGATGTTCTCTGGGCCATGGCCACCCGCTGCGACCCGGCCAGCTCAATTCAAGTTATCAACGGCTGCTGGAGTACGCCCCTCGACCCGACTATCCCTCCGGAGCGGCGCGCGAAGGGTGACATAACTAATTCCAGGGCGATATTCCTGGCTGTTCGTCCCTACCACTGGAGAAAGGATTTTCCTAAAGTGAACAGGGCGAGCGACGAGTTGAGGTCGCGCACGATCCAAAAGTGGCGACACTTGTTTGATGATCACACAAAGGCACGATGAAAACACCGCCCGGTACCACAGGCCGCCGTGCCTGTGAGAGATGGAACTCCGGCAAGCGCAGAATGCCCGTAGGGGCGACCTTTGCGGTCGCCGGTGTAGGAAAGGGGCAAGCCCTGCCGCTACGGTGGCTGGGCTGGCCAAGCACCATCACGCATTAAAGACAACGGCTCACAGGCACGGTGGCCTGTGGTACCGGTTCGATTGACCGGAGAGGAGAAAACAACAGTGAGCAAACCCATTTTGATTTCGCTGCTTTTCGGAATGCTGGCTCTGGTGGCCGCAGGTTGCACTCCAACCGCCGCGCCGCCCGCGCCGGCCGGACCGGCGCCGGCCATCGCCAAACAGGACTCCCGGACCGGGTGGGAGCAGAGGTGGGAAGGTCTGGTGGCCGCGGCCAGGAAAGAGGGGAGAGTCTCTGTTTACGGGGGCTGGGGCCCAGAAGTCAGGACCACCCTCACCCAGGCTTTCGGCAAGAAGTTCGGCATCGACCTGGAGTTCACTCCTTTTGCCCGGGGGGCGGAGATGGTGGCCCGGGTCCAGCAGGAAAGGGCTGCGGGCCTGCGTGTCGTCGACGTTTACGGGCAGGGGGGCGGAACACTCATGACCGGCCTGAAACCGGTGGGGCTGCTTGGCCCCCTGGAGCCGGTATTGGTCCTGCCCGAGGTCGTGGACCCGGCGGCCTGGACCATAGGGAAATTTCCGTGGTACGACCAGGACAAGCTGGCTATCGGGATGCTTTCCAGCGCGATGAGGCCCGTGTTCTATAACAGCACGCTGGTCAGGGAGGGCGAGATAACGTCGGCCAGAGACCTGCTGAAACCCCAGTACAAAGGCAAAATCGTGGTTAATGACCCCGCCTTTGCCGGTATAGGCAACGCCATGTTCTCGCACCTGGTGCACTTCGCCTGGAACGAGGCCGAGGCCAGCGACTTCCTGAGGCGATTGATAAAGGAGCAGGAAGCGGTCATCATGCGCGACAACCGGCTGGCTGTGGAATGGGTGGCGCGGGGCAAGTCCACCGTCGGATTCGGCGCCGATGCCGAGTATATTATGCCGTTCATCAGGGCCGGAGCGCCAATAGTGGTACCGGCCACCGCCGAGGGAATTCAGGCTTCGTCCGTGGGAGGGTCTCTGGCCGTTGCGCCCACCCCGCCTCATCCCAATGGCGCCGTAGTATTCATCAACTGGCTTCTCAGCAGGGAAGGGCAAACGGTCTTTACGGAAAGCTGGGGGACGGCCAGTCTCAGGAGCGACGTTACTTCGAGCAGCGCCAACCCGATGTTCCTGCCCCGGCCCGGTGAAAGGGTAATCCTGGCCACGGAGGAAATCACCCTGATGAAAGAGAAGGACCGCGAGCTGGCCAAGAAGATCATGGACGAAGCAGCGAATTAGCGAAGAATGACGAAGCCCGAATGACGAATGACCAGATAAATTCCAAATTCCAAGCACCAAATTCCAAACAAATACCAGTTTCCAAATTCAAAAAGGCGGTCTATCTTCTGGTATTGTCTCATTGGAGAGCTTGAAAGCTGCTCTGAAAATGGGGCGTCGTGGCCGGCCCAACCGTAGGGGCGAACCCGTGTGTTCGCCCGCGGGCGGGCAGACACATGGGTCTGCCCCTACGGTGGTCGGACGGCGCTCGTTCATTTTCATCGGTCATTGTCCCGGCTCGTCGGGATGGGCGATAGTTTGGTCATTCGTCATTGGGACCTGGAACTTCTCCCCGGAAAGAGATATATCGTTGCTGGCTCCGAATAATCTTACCTGGGACGCTGAAGCGGATGTAGTGGTCATCGGGTATGGGCTCGCCGGGGCGGTGGCGGCTATCACCGCCCGGGACCTGGGGGCGAGCGTCCTGATACTGGAAAAGCAACCTGCCGCGTCGCATTGCACCAACAGCAGCCTGTCCGGAGGGTTGTTTGTGCGACCTGCGGATGTGGGTGGGGGCGTCGAGTACATGAAAGCCTTATGTCAGGTCAATCCCCCGCATCTCTGGACCGACCTGGATAGCATCCGGGTCTGGGCCGAATACACCGTGCAAAACAAGGACTGGATGGAAAGCCTCGGAGGCCATGTCAGGTTGTTTCACAAGGGTGGTGAGCACGGTCAACTGCCTGGGGCGGACAGTATCGAGATATGGCAATACCAGGGCAAAGGGTTTCGCATGATGCAGTTCATGTACGAGCAGGTGAAGACGCGCGGGATTGAGGTCCAGTACGAAACCCCGGCGCAGAGACTTCTCACCGGCGAAAGAGGTGAAGTCATAGGCGTAAGGGCGACCCCCCTGCGTAAAGCGTCGCCTTGCGCAGCCACCCACGTCAAGGCGCGGAAAGCGGTGATACTGTGCAGCGGCGGGTTCGAAAACAATGAAGACATGAAGTTGCAGTACCTGAGGGTCTTTCCGGTCTATTTCACCGGGGGAATGGCCAATACCGGAGACGGGATCCGCATGGCGCAGGAAATGGGCGCGCAACTGTGGCACATGAACTGTTGCTCGGCGGGACTGGTCCCGAAGTTCCCTGATTTCCCGCTGGCGTTTCCTATCGAGCTTGCGGCCAGGGAATCGGCCCGGCAAGGGCACGGCGGAACGGGCGCCCGGGCTGGCTTCATAATCGTTGATAAGTACGGACGGCGGTACATGGACGAGAACTTCAGGCGGCACGCCGGCTCGTACCAGGTCGCCTGTTTCGACTCTAACCGGCTGGAATACCCACGGGTGCCCAGCTACTATGTCTTCGACCGGAGGCGGATGGAGCTTGGCCGGCTGATCCGGCCGGGAGGGGCTGCCGGCCCTCACCAGCTTTACAAATGGAGCCAGGATAATTCGGCTGAGCTGCACAGGGGATGGATTGTTGAGGGGAATACCATCGCTGAACTGGCTGGCGGAATTGGCGTGGCTGCGACAACGCTGGACGAGACCGTCCGAACGTGGAACCGTCACTCCAGGGAAGGCAATGATCCGGATTTCGGGCGCAGCCCGGCAGAGCTGGTACCCCTCGACAGCCCTCCCTTTTATGCCGTCAGATTATATCCAGGCGGGCCGAATACCCTGGGTGGGCCCAGGCGCAACAGCCGGTCCCAGGTGGTCAATCCCTTTGGCGAGCCCATACCGGGACTGTACGCCGCCGGAGAGTGCGGTTCGGTGTACGGGATGCTGTATCCCTCGGCAGGGGGGAACCTGGCGGAGTGCATCGCCTTTGGCCGCATTGCCGGCGGAAACGCCGCGCGCGAGACAAGTAGGGTGGGTTAAGCACAGCGGGGTGGTGGAGAAGCGGCGTGGCTGTGCGAACCCGCCGCAGCAACGGCTGAGAATGAAAGCGGCCCACGACGTGCACGAGAAATGGCGCGGCAGCGCCCCGATGCGTCATCGGGAAGCGCACCCACCGGTGAGAGAACCCCATCCTTGGCGTTCGGGCATGTAGTTGTCGTTTGATTTGGTATCCATGACGTGGTCGGGGACAGTATGCGACCGCTGGCTGCTGCGGATGGACTACCCCTGAACACTACCAGAATTGCCGGGGCGCCAGACCCAGCCCAGCACGATCGAAATTGCATCGGACCGCGATCTGGGCGTAGCGAGTTGGTACCGGAAGATTACTTCTTAATGTTCCAGACGTCTTTGGATATCTTTTGCATTTCGGCCTTCTTGGCCAGCGCTGCGGCGCTTTCCCCATCGATGTACTGCTTGCCCGGAACGATGAGCTTGTAGGGCTCCACCCACTCTGTAGACACATCGACCCGCCGGCTGGAGAGGTTCGCCACCCGTGACATGACTGTCTGGCCTTCCTTGGTGAGAAGCCAGTTAATCAGCACTTTCGCGGCGTTGGGGTGGGGCGCCCTATTCAGGATGGCCACTCCGCCTTTTCCCGTCGTGATCGACGTCCCTTCCGCCGGCACAATGACCCTGATAGGCGCGCCGGCCTGGAGGAACTGGGTGTAGACGTCCGAACTGATGGCGCCGGAGATCTGGTATTTGCCCCGAGCCAGCCACTCCACCTGCAGGCGTGCATCCGTGGTTATGGCCAGGTCCTGGTTTCCCAGGTCCGCGACAAAGTCCGGCCCCATCAATTCCCATACGATGAAGAAGAAGGCGGTACCCGCCCCGCCGACCGACGGGTCCATGACTACAATCTTGCCCTTCCACTTCCGGTCCAGCAGATCGCGATAGGACTTGATCTCATCCGTCCGGACCATGTCCGTGTTGATGGACATCGGCGCGCTGGCCCCGACAAGGTACGACATCACCTTACCTTCGGGGTCTACGAACTTCGGCCCTCCATCCATCCAAACCTTCGGGTCCAGCACCTCCGGCAGCGCCAAGAAGGGCTTCATCGGCACCAGGAAGTCCGGCCCGAGCTCATTGAAAGACGCAATGGAGGAGGTGCCGGACAGGTAGATATCTGGCAGGTAGAGCCCGGCCCGGCGCTCATTTAGCACTTTGGCAGAAATCTCTTTATCCCGGCCCACCACGACTTCGACTTCGATGCCGAATTTCTCTTTGAACGCGGCGCCCACGGTGTCACGGGCCTCGGCAAAGGAGGAAAGGAGCAACACCCTGCCCTCACTCCTGCCCTCCGCCAGGGTCTTTTCCCAGTCCTGTTCCCAGGCCGGCCTGGTCACCGCCCCCGGAGCGGCGGCGCGCGTCGAGCCGGCCTCGGGCGAGGTCGCCGGCCGGCTGCAGGCCGTACTGATCGTTATCAGGACCATCAGGGTCAAAAGGCACGACTTCTTCATCGGCGTTCTCCTGCGAGTAGGTTTCAAAACGAGGGTCTCAGTTTGCCGTCAGGTCAGGGATCCAGTCTTCTCGGAGCAGTTGCGCGGGATCGCCGTACTTCTCCGCGATTCTGGCAACCTTGGGGTCATCGAGGGTAACCAGATGTCCCTTGTCGATTATCTTCTTGCCATCGGCGACCAGCGTGGAGAAGAACTGGTTCACGTGCCGTATGATGCGGCGGTCGCGGCTGACCACGGCTTCCCCGACCGAGGTATGGATTATACCCGACCGGCTGTGCCCGGCGCCCCAGGCGCGCATCCGGCCGGAGCCGGACATTTTGTTCCAGGGACGCCCCGGACGGCCCTTGGGGTGCGTGCCCATGGCCATGGTGGTCAGCCAGTTGATCCCCGGACCCGGAAGGCGCACCGATCTGGCGTCGCGGAACTCTTGGAAAGAGCGGCGCAGGACATCCGCGAACTTACCTTCTCCTTCAACGGAGGTAGCCTTTCCTTCCTCAATTACCAGCGTGGTGCACGGCACGGGCCCGCCGAAGGTGATACTGCCGGTAACCAGCCTTCCTTCCACGTCCCTGCTGGGAAGGGGAATCATCAGATGTCCGGGATAGTAGCCCACGCCGTGGGTGGCCAGGTCCTTTCGTATGCCTTCTTCCCACCTTTCGCGGGTCACCGTCCACGTCAGATCCGTTCCTTCGAGGCTGGTCAGTTCGATCCTCCTGGCGTAGACCATCATCTCCCAGGTCTCCTTATCCAGCGCGTCTTTGACCGCGGTGGGAAAGCTATGGCATTCGGGCAAATAGAGGTCTCGCGGCAATCCCAGGTTCACCAGTTTCGGTTTCCCCCTTGGATCGACGGGGATGTTGGGGGTGTAAACGACCAGTAGAAAGAGGCTCATGATCACCACGTCCATTCCGGCCATGGCCTCCCAGACCCAGGAAGGAAACCAGTTGGTGGAGAACATCGTATCCAGCAGGTCGACTGGCTCGGTCATCCCGGCATAGCCCTCGAGGACAACGGTCTGAACCAGTCCTCCTCCCTCCCTGACCGCCAGGGCCAGGGCCCGGGTCACCAGCGGGTCGTTGGTGCTGTCAGCCAGGATGAGGTATTTCTTGCCGGGCTTTACGTCCAGGCCGGGGTATTCATACCCCGCATGCTTGCGCTGCGCGATGACGCGAATGGTGGGGAGTATGTGTTCCAGGGAGATATTCTCCGGGATTTCAGGAAACCTCGGCTCAGGGACGCCAGGGGTCTTGTTCACAGGACTTCTTCCTCCAGGGCTTAGTTTTTGGCCTCGGGGTCGTCCTCGACCCCGAGTAGGGGAAGACTTCTCAGGCTGCAAACCCACCTCGGGATAACCGCTCGACAACCACAACGGTTGTCGCAACGGTTCCTACGGCTGGCTATTTGGCTGCCTGCTGCATCACGTCAATAAGGATATTGAGCATCTCCGGCTTGAACAGGATGGCTTCCTCGGTCTCCAGGACCAGTTTCTCTCCCTGTTTGGGCAGCACTTCCGGATCGATGCCGTCCGTCGGAATGTCAGTACGCAGGCTGGGATAGCCATAAGTCCGGGCGAAGATGGCCTGCCCCTCTTTGGACAGGAGCCAGTTGACGAAGACGCGGGAGGCGTTGGGATGCGCCGGGGTCACCGGAACGCCGATCCGTCCCGCCGCCGCGGACACCCGCGACCCTTCCTGGGCCACAACGTTTTCTAGGGGCGCGCCGGCTTTGCGGAACTCGTTCATGGGTCCCGACATCGCCGCCAGGGCGATGGCGTATTTGCCCCGGGCCACCCATTCCACCTGGAGACGACCATCCCGGGTCATCGCGACATCCTGCTGTTTGATCAACGCGGTGAGAAGGCTCTTGGACTCCTCAAGGCTCCAGGTCTCAGCCAGGAACCCGAACAGCGACGCGCCCCCGCCGCCCAGGCTGGGGTCGTTCAGGGCCATCTTGCCCTTGTACTGCGGTTTCAGCAAATCCCGGAAAGAAGTAATTTCGTTCTTCTTGACCTGATCGGTGTTGAATGAAATATAGCGTTGCATGACGGCGCTCATTGCTACCGTCGTCTTGTCCTTGTCCATCCAAGGGAACCTGCCGCCCCATCCTTTCGGGTCGACCACCTCGGGTAGTACCAGGAGCGGCTCCATATTCCCCAGGTGGCCTGCCGGCTTCATGCTGGTTATCAAAGGGGAGCCGTTGGTGTAGACGTCCGCTAGGTTCAAACCGGCCGACCGCTCCATCTGTACCCGGGCCACTTCCTCAGCGGCCCGGCCGAAATTGGTGAACTCCAGGTCTATGCCGAACTGTTTACGGAAGGCCTCGCTCAAAGCCATCCTGGTCCCGGCGCTCCAATCGACGGAATAGATGGTAACCGTTCTTTCCTTCCTGGCTTCAGCAACGATATTGGCCCAGGGAGCCGTCTGCGGCGCGGCGGCCGGGCCCGCAGTCGCCGGCGTCTTCGCCTCGGGAGCAGGAGTTGCCGGGAACGTGCAGGCTACCACAGATATCGCTGCCAGCAGCACTGCCAATGATACCGCTATCCTGTTCATTGTCCCTCCCTCATTGGTTTTTGGGGAAAGGTAAATTTGCCGGTATTCTTGTGTATTCCTTCGGTCTCACGGGATATCGATAAAGCGGCACAGGCACCGCGCCTATTCGGGGCTTTCTCTCTTCGTCTGCCCACTGGATAACCCACTTGAGCCAGTCGATGTTGTCTTTGTAAGGAAAATCGACGCGTATGTTGTTGCCCCGGGTCTCCTCGCGCATAAGATTGGCGCGGAAGATGAGCGCCACGGCCTGAACATAGGAGGCCATCCGGTTGGCCTTCATCAACTCGTGGTGGTCCGTCGCCTGTAGTCGGGCCGCCTGCTCCTTCCACTCCGTCACGTGCTCCAGGATTGTGCGGATGGTGGCCGCATCTCTGAACACCGCCACCCGGGCCGGACTGAGAGACTTATCGATCTCCTCACATAGCGCACCGGGCGTCAGCCCCGCCCGGGCCTTCAAGGGACTGAAGGTCTGGGCCACCAGGGCTTTGATCTGCCTCGGGACTACTTGCCGCCGGCCGTTCTCGCGGGCATATCTGGCCGCAAACTCCCCGGCGCGGTAGCCTTCGACACAGCACAAAGCCAGATTGACCCCGCCCACGGAATAGGTACCGTGGCCCGGGAAACCACTGGCCTCGCCGGCGACATAAAGTCCCGGCAGGTTGGTCTCGGCAAAAGTGTTGATTTTGATACCGCCGCACCGCATGGTAATAGGGCCAGAAGTGACCACGTATTCCACCGGCCGCGTCCTGAAATCAATCCCCTCCTCTTTGAGGGCGTTGACCACCCGGGTCGTTGAGGGAAGGGTATAAAGCTTATTCATGTGGTTTTCGTCGAGGTGCCGGAGGTCCATGTAGATGGGCGCCCGGCCCTGCATTCCTTCGGAGACTATGGCCAGTCCCAGGTCCTCCCGCTTCCCCCGTTCCATGAGGTCCGGAAGGTATCGCACCATGAACCTCTCACCGTTCTTGTTGATCAGCCTCATACCCAGGCGCTGATAGGTGTTGAGGTGGACGTGCATGTACTTGCCCTCAAACCCGGACTTATCGAAGGCACGAGCGAACTCCACGTTGAAGATCTTTGCGCCTGCCAGGTAGGCCATGTTCAGTCCCTCGCCGCAGCCCCCCAGTGAGCCTACTGAGCCCGAGGCGATTACCGTAGCGCCTGCGTTGACTGAGAAAACCTCTCCGGTGCGTATATGGAAGCCAGTGGCGCCAACCACCGTGCCCGCGGTGGGAGATCGTCCGTCGGAGGTCAAGAGTCGGGTCATCATGGTCCTTTCCAGGATGGGTATGCCTCTGGCCTCAAGCTGCCTCCTCAGCACTTCCATCATCTCGTGGCTGTCGACGGTCACGATCCGAGTAGTATCATGGTTGAGCCCGACATGTCGCAAAACCTTGCCACGATCATCGAGTTCGAAAGTCAGGCCCCAACGGCCCATGTCCGCCATCCTCAGAGACTGTTCCTCCAGCATGACCCGGACCCAGTCCTGGTCGTTCAGGAACTGGCCCTTCTCCACGATCTCCTTTTGCCAGATATCGAGGTCGTCCGTTTCATCGGGCATCAGGATGCCGGCCCCGGAGAAGGAACTCGATCCGCTCTTGGACACTGTGGCGATATCCACGAGGAGCACTTTATCCGTCAGTTCCCCGGCCCGGAGGGCCGCCCAACACCCAGCCAGCCCTCCGCCGATGACCAGGACGTCATATTGCATTTGAGTCATGGCATCTTTGCTACTTCATCAGCGGCGCGAATATCTCTCTGGCAACTGGCAGCAATTCGCCCTTCAGCTTGATGCCGTCTTCGTCTTCAACCACCACCTTTTCGCCCGCCAGCGGAACAGAGTCCTCGAAGCCAGCGGTAGAGACGTCCAGCCTGGCGCTGGGACGTAAATAGCCCTTACTGAAAACTGTCTGGCCCTCTTTGGTAAGCAGCCAGTTGATGAAGACCCTGGCGGCGTTGGGGTGTGGCAGTTGACCGGCGGGCATGGCGATAGAACCGGAGCCGGCGGAGCCGGACCCGCCTTCCTTTACCCGCAGCTTGTCCACCGGCGCGCCCATGTTCTTGAATTCATTCATAGTGGGCGCGTGGACGCCGGCGTACAAGGCGTATTTCCCTCTGGCCAGGCCCTCCACCTGGAGACGCAGGTCCCTGACTATGGCCGGGTCCTGCTTCACGAACTGACGCAGGTAGTCCTTGGTCTTATCCACGCCGAGGAGTCCCGCCATAGTGAACACCCACCCGTTGCCGGAGCCGGTCACGGTGGGATCGGCCAGCACGATCTTGCCCTTCCATTTCGGCTCCAGGAAGTCGTAATAGGACTTTATCTCGCCATCCTTCACGAGCTCGGTATTGCGCCCGACGTACGAGTTGAAGTCCGAGCTCAGGCCGACGGCCAGTTTGCCCGCATCGACGAAGATCCTGCCGCCGGTCCAGTTCCTGGTGTCCTTCGCATCGGGCAGGATGAGCATGGATTCTATGGGGGCGAGAATGCCGGCGGGTTTCATTTCGGTCAGGATGGTGACGATGCCGGCGCCAAGGACGTCGGCGAGGTATAGGCCAGCCCGGCGTTCCCGGTCCAGCTTGGGCACCAACTCGGAGCTTTTGCCTACCGAGGTGAACTCGATATCAATGCCAAACTTGTCCTTGAAAGCCTTGTTTAGCTCTATCCTGGCCTGGGGCCCCCACTGGTCGTAGATACTCAGCACGCCCTCTTTCCTGGCCGCGGCTACCACACTTTCCCAATCCGCTTCCCAGCCGGTTCTGGCCGGCTTGACCGGTACGGCGACTGATTGGGGGGACGTCGCCGGCGCCGCTTCGCGCGGGGCGCAGGCGGCCAAGACAGTGACCAGCAAGATAACGATGGCGACCACTGGATGTAAGTGTTTCATGCGATGCATCCTCACTCTTCTTATTTAGTTGAATGCCATAACGATACAACATTGCCGCCGAAAATGCAATAGGCCGGAGGAGCGAGTAGTGAGTAGTCAGCCTTGGTGGTGGGGATAGGTAGCTGCGGCGATAACGGCGGGTCTGCTCCGGGACCGCCCCGATGCCCCGGGCGATACGGGCGCCGCTTCCGGGGCGGCGTGACACCCGTTGACATCGTGATGTGAGGAATGATAAAGTTGCGTTACAGTTTGGATGCACCTTTTGTTGGACAAGGAGGAACGGAAAATGAAGAAGTTGTTTTGTTTGGTGACGGCTTTTGTCCTGGCTGGCTTGCTGGCCGTGGCCTGCGGACCGGCGCCGGGTAGTTCTTCGCCTGCCGCTCAGAAGCCCCCTGCCGCAGGGGTTCCCGAGGCCCCGTCCAAACCCGGCTGGGAGCGCGCCTGGGAAAGCACACTGGCGGAAGCCAGGAAAGAGGGCAAACTGACCATCTACGAGACGTTGGGCCCGGGTCCGAGGGTGGCCCTGTCCGAGGCATTCATGAAGAAATTCGGCATCGAGGCCGAGTTCGCGTCCTTCAGCAAGGCCCTGGAAGTCATGGCCAAAGTGAATGCGGAAAACAGGGCGGGGCTGTACCTGGCCGATCTGTTCTTCATCGGCACTTCGACGAACATCGCGGTTTTCAAACCGGCCGGTCTTCTCGGCCCCATGGATTCTCTCCTGGTTCTTCCCGAGGTGACCGATGCCAATGCCTGGTCGGGCGGGAAATTCCCCTTTGTGGACAGGGAGAAGACCGTCATCGCGATAACGGTCGGGATAAAGCGCGACGTCATATTCAACTCCGATCTTGTCAAAAGAGGGGAGCTAACCAGCTACAGGGACTTGCTGAAACCCCAGTACAAGGGGAAGATCATCTTGAACGATCCGACGATCGCCGGCGGAGGGGGGACCTTCATCGCCTTCCTGGCGAACAAGGTCTGGAATCCGCAGGAGGCCGCTGAGTTTCTCACGCAATTGATAAGGCAGCAAGACGTGGTTATCCAGAGGGACCTGCGCCAGCTTGTGGAGTCGGTGGCCCGGGGGAAATTTGCGATTGGCCTGGGGCCGCACACGGGGACTTTCGTCGAATTTGTCCGGTTGGGGGCCCCTGTGGATGCCGCAACCATGAAAGAGGGCACGTACAGCATTGCCGGCAGTGGCGCGTTTTCTGTACCGGCCAGATTCGCACACCCGAACGCTGCCAGGGTCTTCGTGAACTGGCTGTTGACCAAAGAAGGACAAACCGTCTTCGCCCAGAGCTACGGTAATCCCAGCGCTCGTCTCGACGTGTCCACGGAAGGCATACATCCGCTTTTCCTGCGCCAGCCGGGAGAAACGGTTTTCTTTGATGACGAAGGGTTCATCCTCTTCCGGGAAAAAGCCTTGACTTTTGCGAAAGAAATTGTAGACAATGCCATGAAGAAATGAACCGGTGTCCCGTGCCACTGGCATCTTGCCTGTGCGCCTGCTGGCGGGGCGCGGGCGGAACGCCCGCGGTGCGGCTGCCGGGTAATCTTACAGAAAGGAACGAACCGTGACTGGCGGGAAAGGCTCAAATAACACCGTGGTAACTCACCTGGTGGGTGATGTGGGCCCGAGGCGGGTGGAGTACGGTGAATCGCCGGACTCTCTCTTCGCCAACGTGCATCAGAAAATCAAGGAGGCGGACGTACGTTTCTGTCAACTGGAGTGGGACCTGGCGACGAAGGGCTGCATGCAATGGCGCGACCGTCCGACCACGTGGTACGGCCGGGCGCATCCGGACAACGTCAAATCGCTGGTCCACGCCGGGTTTGACGTGGTTTCCCGCGCCAGCAATCACGGCTTTGACTACGGTCCCGAGGCGGTGCTGGAAACACTCGATGTGCTCCGCAACCATGGAATGCAGGTGATAGGGGCCGGAAAGGACATCGCCGAGGCGAGAAGACCGGCTATCGTTGAACGAAAAGGAATCCGGGTAGGATTCCTGGCCTACAACTGCGTGCTTCCTCCCGAGTACGAGGCGCGGGAGGAAAAACCGGGTGTCGCTCCCATCAAAGTTGCCACCTACTACGAGATGCAGGAGTTCGAGCCCGGCACTCCCCCGCTGATAGTAACCATACCCCGTGAGGGCGATGTCCTGGCCATGGAGGAAGATGTCCGCAGGCTGCGGGCGCAGGTGGACGCGGTAATCGTCTCGATCCACTGGGGGATCCATTTTGTCCCGGGGGCGCTGGCCATGTATCAACCTGTGCTTGGACACCGGGTCATCGATGCCGGCGCCGATCTAATTTTCGGGCATCATCCCCACATCCTCAAGGGAATCGAGGTATACAAAGGGCGGGCCATTTTTTACAGCGTGGGCAGCTTTGCCCTGGAAACGCCCCATCATTTGAAACCGCCGCCGGGAGTGAAGCCGAGGCGGATGTCCCTCGTTTACCGCCAGTGGTCGCCCGAGCCGGGGTCGGAACGCTTCAGTGGGCCGCGGGACAAGTCCTATACGATGATGGTCCGGTGCGTGATCGGCAAGGACGGAGTGCAGAAGGTGTCATTTCTTCCCGGGTGGGTTAACCAGCGGGCGGAGCCGGAATTCCTGGCGCGGACCGATCCCCGGTTTGACGAAGTGCTGCGTTACATCGATCCCTGGTGCAGGGAGCTCGGCGCTACCCTGGCTGTCGAAGGCGACGAAGTAGTGGTCCAGGCCGCCCGTTCAAAAGGCGACTGATGACGGTTTGGCCGGCCGCCGGGTTGTTCGGAGCGGGCCCGGTCATGCCTGGCCTGCCAAACCATCCACGGTGAAGATCGCAGCTTTCACAGGCGGGACGCCTGTGGCACTGGTAACTTGTGAGGAGCTTGCATGAATGAAGACAGGGTAGTCCTGTACGGAGTCGGTGACCTCGGGTTTCGGCGTGACAACCCGGATTCGCTGTTCACCCTGGTCCTGCCGGCCTTCAAACTGGCCGATATTCTTATCGGCCAGTATGAAGGTGTATTCGCTGAAAAGGGGATTCCCCAAGCCCATGCTGGGACCGGTTCGCCCGTCGCGCCGTGGAAGGCCTCGGCACTGGCGAGGGCCGGGTTCAACGTTATAGGCGGCGCCAGCAACCACAGTCTGGATTTCGGCGCCGAGGCGTTTTTGGAGAGCATCAACCACTTGAGACACATCGGGATCACAGTCATAGGCGGCGGCAGGAACATCGACGAGGCCAGACAGCCCGCTATCATTGAGCGAAACGGGACGAGGGTGGCTTTTCTGGCCTATTGCTCTGTCTTGCCAAAGGGCTATGAAGCCAGGATGGACCGGCCGGGCGCTGTCCCACTGCGGGCCACGACCGCTTACGAGCAGTATGACTCTCAGCCCGGGATGCCGCCGAGGGTGCTCTCCTTCGCCAAGCAGGAGGACCTGCGGGCGATGATAGAAGATATCAAGAAGGTAAGACCCCTCGCTGACGTGGTGGTGGTATCCATGCACTGGGGGATACACATAATTCCCGCGCTGATTGCCATGTACCAAAAGGAGGCGGCCCATGCCGCTATCGACGCCGGCGCGGACCTGATCCTCGGTCATCATACCCATATCCTCAAGGGGATCGAGGCGTACCGGGGCAAAGTGGTCTTTTATAGCCTGGGCAACTTCGCCAAGGATGGCCGTCGTGTTGAAACCATACACCGTGACCCTACCTGGCAGGTCTTGCAGTGGGAGTTGGACCCCGAATATCCTCTTTATCCCTATCCGCGCGATTCCAGGAAGACGATGATTGCCAGTATCATCATTTCAGGCAAGAAGGTCCAGAGAGTTTCGTATTTGCCCGCCATGATCAACCGGCAATCGCAACCCGAGGTACTTCACTGTTCCGACAAGCGCAGCGATGAGGTGTTTGACTATGTGAGCTGGCTCTGCAGCGACCAGCGGTTGGGGACCAGGTTCTACCGGGAAGGAGACGAGATTGTTATCGATACCGGGTAGGCCGCGCGCCTGCCGGGATCGAAGGAGGAAAGGTCAAGAAGTTCGTTTGTGAAGACAGCAGTCGAGACGATTGACGACCAACGACGGTTGTACAGAATTGATCTTCAGGAGGTACAAAAATGGGCAGAACTCTCATGGCAACCATGCTGATTTCCATGGTAATGGCTTTCGTTGTCCTGGCGTGTAGTCCCGGAGTGACAAACACCCAGCCGCCGGCAGCGGGAGACAAGCCAGCGCCGGTCCCGGCGGTCAAAGCGGCCTGGGAACAGGACTGGGAGCGCACTTTGAGCGAAGCGAAGAAAGAAGGCAAGGTAGTGGTCTACAGCGGATACGGCGCCGAGTGGCGGGCGGCCATGTCGGCCGGCATGCGCGCCAAGTACGACATCATCGTTGATGTGCTGTCCGGAAAATCCGCCGAAGTCGGCGAACGCATGCTCCGTGAGCAGAGGGCGAAGACCTACGTGGCCGATGTCGGGGTATTTGGCGCGTCCCAGTTTTCCCAGATGTTGCAGCCAGCGGGCGTCCTTGAACCTCTGGACAGGGTGCTGGTGCTGCCGGAGGTCAATGACCCGAAGGGCTGGTGGAACGGCCAATTTCCTTACCTCGATCCTGATGGAAAGACCGGCTTTCATTTCTATGCCTATGTCAAGGCATCGGTGACGGTCAACACCGATCTGGTTAAGCCCGGAGACCTGAAGTCATGGAAGGACATGTTGAATCCCAGGTGGAAGGGCAAGATCTTGCTCGATGACCCCACCATCGCCAGCGGCGGCCAGAAGGCCATGGTCATGCTTGCCTATGGAATACTGGACTGGGACTTCATCAAAGACCTGATCAAACAGGAGCCTGTCATACAGAGGGACCAGCGCCTCCTGGTCGAGTGGGTCGCCCGGGGGAAATATCCATTCTCTATCGACGGGTCCGCCGAACTCATGTACAACTTCACCAAAGAGGGCGCTCCGATGAAGCTGATAGTGCCGCAAGAAGGGGCGTACCTGATATCCGGTACCGGCAATGTCTACTTGCCCAAAGGCGCGCCCCAGCCCAATGCCGCCAAGGTGTTCATAAATTTCCTGCTCAGCAAGGAGGGGCAGACCCTTTCTTCGAGGGCCACCGGTCATCAGAGCGCCAGAAACGATGTGCCCACGGACCATCTGGACCCGATCACAGTACGGCAGCCAGGGGTGAAATATCTTTCTTCTCTCGACCAGGAGTACCTGAGGCAGGAAGCCGATTTCGTCAAGAGGGTGGTCGAGATGTTTAAACCCCTCGTGACGTTCTGACGCAGCGTTACACAATCAGCTTGCAAGGGTGGGGGCCAGTTTGAGTGAGGGAACCACAGGATTTCACGAGATGAACGCCGGATTCGTAAAAGAGCTGGTGTTCAATTGCCAGAGAAAGCGTTGCAATGAGAAAGACCCTTCCCCCCGATCAAGTCGGGGGTCAGGGTGACAGCCGGCCGGGCCTGTCATTCTGAGAGCTTGTGAAGAAATTGGTTAGTCCCTATCTAGCGACTTGTCTCGCTCATATCTGGGTTTTCAATTAATTCACAAACTCTGAGCGAAGCGAAGAACCTTTTCGCGGAATTTGGCAGTTAAGCACTAGCGGTATGGAGGCTTAGAGAACCTGGAAACCAGGAGACTGATGTCGCGAGAATCTTGTGTGAATCTCGTGGCCTGGCGTTATCCTGAAGTGTAGCACTGTCATTCCGATGAAGGACCGATATTAGAGACTTCTCTGTAAAGGAGGAACCGGGATGCATAAGATAACTGCAATCAAAATGGCTGTGCTGGCGCTGATGCTGTTGCCCGCTTTGGTCCTGGCCTGTGCTCCACGGCCAGAACCGGCGCCGGTGGCGGCCAGCCCACCGGCGAGGGGCGCGTCATCGAAACCGGCCTGGGAGCAAGAATGGGACCGCACGCTCGGCGCCGCGAGGAAAGAAGGCCAGGTCACTATCTACGAGACGTATGGCGCTGAATGGCGGGTGGCTATGAATGAGGTCATGGAAAAAAAGTACGGGATAACCGTCAGCACGGTAACCGGGAAATCGATGGAGATCGGCGAACGCATACTGAGAGAGCAGCGGAACAAGCTCTATCAGGCCGACGTGATTGCGGTCATTAGCAGCAGCGCTTTTCTGGACATCTACCAATCGGCAGGGGTCCTCCAGTCCTTTGAACCGATGCTCATCCTCCCGGAGGTTATAGACCCCAAAGCCTGGGCCGGGGGCAAGCTGAACTGGTTCGACCCGGATACGAAGACCCTCTTGTGGTTCCGTGAGATGGTGTCTGCTCCGGTGCTTATCAACACGGACATGGTCAAGCCTCAAGAGATGAAAGTGTGGGACGATCTGCTGAGTCCGAAGTGGAAAGGAAAGATGATCTTGAGCGACCCGGCAATAGGCGGCGCCGGCAAAGTGGTGATGACGATGCTGGCCTATGCCATAAAGGATTGGAATTACATAGACCGCCTGGTCAAACAGGAACCCAATGTGCAAAGGGATTACCGTCTTATGGCGGAGTGGGTCTCCAGGGCAAGGTATCCCATCGCAATAGGGCCGGGCAAGGGAGAGGTGGCTCAATTCAAGCAGGCCGGCGCCCCGATCCAGTTGGTGAACTTCGAAGACGGTTCGATCACCGGTAGCGGCTCCGGGTCGCTGGCTGTCCCCAATGGTAGTCCGCATCCTAACGCGGCAAAAGTGTTCATCAATTTCCTCCTGAGTAAGGAGGGGCAGAACATCACCGCCAGAGTTGGCGGCTATCCCAGCGCCAGGGTCGACGTGCCGACTGATTTCCTGGACCCCGAGGTGGTGCGTCGCCCGGGGATCAAGTATTTCTCCACCGAGGACAGGGGCTATCTTCAAAAGCTGGACGAAATAACCCGCAGGCTGGCAGAAGTAATGAAGCAGCTTTCGAAATGAAAAGACTGATCTCTGCCTTGCGCCCCGCGCCTGTTGGTACTCGCCTGCACAAATTAGCGAAAAGATTGTCCCGCAAGGAGATTCATGTCCGTCTATAGCTATCCAGCGCCTTGTTCCCCTGATTTGAAGGAGCCGAAGAGCGTTGATGATTGCCTGTCCCAGGCCCGTCGGTTAATCAGGAGGATAGGGCCCGCAGAGAACGTTCGCACAAGCGTGGCCCCTGAGCTGGTCGTGAGACCGGGAGACAGGGATGTCATCGTGACGTTGCCTGACCAGGACCAATTTGTTGCCGAAGCGGCCAGGCAGGCGTTGATGGAGAATGGCGCCGAGCGAGTCGATTTCTTATATCCCGTTGACCTGGTTGGGAAGAACCCGGGGGTGGCCAGCGTGGAGGATGGCTGGAAGGAACTGGAGTTGCTCAAAGAAGGAAAAGCCTCCGGCACCATGGAAGACCTTGTCACCGGCATGGGTCTGGTGGAAGCGACTGCCAGGTATCTGGACAATCATCCTGAATACACCGGGGTGTTCATTGATGTGGCCGGGGCCAACGCCGGGAGAGGCCTGGGCAAGCACGGCGAGAAGTTCCGGGGGTTCTGGCCTTTCAACACCTGGGAATGGTTTCTGTCCCGGGGACATACTTTTCCGCTGGCAGTCTGGGAGGAATTCGAGAGAAGAATCGTGGAACCGCTGGGAAAAGCCGCAAAGGTCCGGATAACGGACCCGGAGGGTACGTTCCTGGAGTTCGCCTTGAGTGCGGAAGAGGCGAAGAGGTGGGAACTGGCAGCCATGGTCCACGGTCACCTGCTGATGAATCCTCTCCAGGCCACCGCCGGCGACGTGAGGGAATTGCGAAAAGAGTCGCTGGATGCCCCGCCGGTATTCCCCCGGGTGACCGGCTGTCTGGCGGGCACGGCCAATCATTGCGGCTTCTTCCCTCGGATTGAGGCCTATTTCGAAAACGACCGTCTGGTAGAGGTTAGAGGGGGTGGGAAGTATGGAGACGGCATCAGGGCGCTGATGGATGAGACCAGGGACCTCCAATGGCCGGGCTATCCTGGGAAGGGGCTGTTCTGGTTCTGTGACACGGCTTTGTGCACGGCCGTGGGGGTGCACCGGCGCCGGGCGGACCTGTTCAGAAGCTACTGGGTCTATCCCAATCTCCCTGAGAGGACCAGGGCCGGCGTGTTTCACCATGGCTTCGGCAGCAGGACCTACGCCACGGAAAAGGAATGGGGCATCCATGCCAAGAAACACCGGATGCCCCAGGGTCACATTCACGTGCATAATTACTTCGCCACCTTTGAAGTTGCCCTGCGAGGTAGTAACTACTGGCACAAGATAATTGACAAAGGCAGGATAGCCGCTCTAGATGAGCCGGAAGTCCGGGCTCTGGCTGCGAGGCATGGGGATCCTGACAGCCTGCTCAGGTATGATTGGAATCCTCCCCTGCCCGGCATAAACTGTGACGGCAATTATTGGGAAGACTATGCCCCCGATCCGGTGGCCTACCTGAAGAAGCGACTGAAGGCCGGGCAGTCGATATGACCTGTGAGCGGCATTTGTCAGTCCACGGAACTGCGCCGGAAGAACTCCGGCAACCCGCGCCGGAGTTGCTCTAGGAGTCGCTATGGGACCAACGGAATACCTGGCCACATGGATCGTTAGTACCGGGTACGAGGACGTTCCGCCCGAGGCAAGGCGGGTGGCGCAGGAGACCTGTTTTGACTGCCTGGGTGTAATCCTGGCGGGTTCCGGGGAGCCGCTGGGCAACATTATCACGAGCTACATTGGTGGGTTGGGGGGCAAGCCTGAAGCGACGGTTGTCCCGTCGGGGCAGCGGCTGCCGGCCTGCAGCGCTGCGCTCGTCCACGGAGCCATGGGTGATGCCCTGGACTACAACGACTCAAGCGCCTTTGCCCATGCGGCCACGATTCTCTTTCCTGCCCTGCTGGCGCTGGCGGAGAAGGTGGGGGCTTCCGGGCGAGACCTGGTGGAAGCCTACGTCATCGGCCACGAGGCAGGAGAAGCCGTAACGCCGCGCGGCAAAACCAGCGAATCTCCTTTTCTCAAGATGGGCGTATTCGGAAGGATCGGCGCTGCCGCCGCTTGCAGCAAGTTGCTGAAGCTGGACCGGAGACAGGTGCAGATGGCGCTGGGGATTGCCGGCTCGATGGCGGGGGGGCTTAACCACAATATCGGCACCATGACCAAGCCGCTGGATGCGGGGTTGGCGGCGCGTGATGGCGTGATGGCGGCGGAACTGGCCGCTAAGGGTTGGACTGCCGGCGAGTGCATAATAGAGCATCCCAGCGGTTTTGTCGAAGCCTTTTTCGGTGAGGAACAGGACACGCAGAAACTGGTGGAACGTGTGGGAAAGCCGTTCCGGACCCAGGACATAGTGACCATCAAGAAATATCCCTGCGGCCTGGCGAATCATTACACCATAGATGCCTTGCGGGAGCTAATGCAGGAACACGGCTTCGATTATCGGGACGTGGAGGTGGTGGAAGTACCGCAGGCCTACTTTTCCCACTACATAGACCCGATATACGAAAGGCCGCGAACCGGACTCCATGCCAAATTCAGCATGCGGTACAACGCCGCCGCCGCGCTGGTGCTGGGGAAAGTGGACATTGATACCTTCAGTGAACAGTGTATCCGGGATCCGCGCATACGGGAAACAATGGATAAGGTACGCATCCGCGTGTTGTCTAAGTGGGAGGTGAGCTACGCCGGGGCAGAGCTCCGGTGGCCCGCTGGAGGGACGACCGGCGCTACGGGAAGCCCCGTAACGGTCCGCCTCAAGAACGGCCAGACCGTCAGCAAAGCAATCCCCCCCGGTGGGTTATTGGGCAGCCAGAAGAGCCCCTGGGGTTTCGAGAACATCAAGTCCAAGTTTGAGACCAATGCCCGCCTGGTACTGACTGAACCGGAAGTCCGGGAAGCAGTGCAGGTGTGGTCCGGGTTGGAGCAAATAAGGGACATTCGAGAGGCCATAAAGTGCGTGGTGGCCTGAAGACTGTTGCCCGCCGGTACCACAGTCTGCCGTGCCTGTGAGCCCCGGACTTCGAGACGGTCGCTTTTCGTGCGAATGGCCAGTATTGGCTACGAATGGGGTGGTGTGGATCCGTGTTCGACAGGTTAAGTCTGGCTTGTTCAAAATCCATGGCGCGCCCCGATGCATCGGGGCGGCACTGTGTTCTATTCGGAGGAAACACAATGAGAAAACATCTCGGGACAATCGTCAGCCTTGCCGTTCTTCTTTCGATTGTGGCGCTTGCTTGCGGTCAGAGGCCAGTGACTGTTGAGCAGCCCCCACCCGCATCGGCGCAGGTCTCGACAGGTGCGTCGGTCAGAGGGGGCTGGGAGGAGGATTGGGAGCGCACCCTTGCTGCGGCGAGAAAAGAAGGCCAGGTCAATGTTTACGCCAACCTGGGACCGGAATGGCGGCAGGCTTTCATTGACGTGATGGAGAAGAAATACTCTATGACTGTGGATGCGCTGATGGGGACCTCTGCGGAGATCGCCGAACGCATAATGAGGGAACAGCGCCTGAAGATTAACAATGCCGACCTGGTGTTGTCCATCTCAGCGAGTAACTTTGACAAGATATACCAGCCCGCGGGCGTGCTTCAACCCCTGGAAAAGATGCTGGTCCTGCCCGAGGTCATCGATCCCAAAGCCTGGTGGCGGGGTGAACTGACCTGGCTCGACCCGGATGAGAAAACGCTGCTGGCGCATCGTGAGTATGTGGCGCCGCCCACGGTTATCAATACCGATATGGTTAAACCCGGAGAACTGAAATCCTGGAATGACTTGCTGGACCCGAAGTGGAAAGGGAAGATAGTGATCATGGACCCCACCATCGGAGGGGCGGGTTCATCAACCCTGGCTATGCTTGCCTATGCCATAAAGGACTGGGATTTTGTGAGGGCGCTGGTCAAACAGGAGCTAAACCCGCAAAGAAATAACCGTCTGGCGGCCGAGTGGGTGGCTAGAGGAAGATACCCCATTCTCATAGGCCCGTCCAAGGGAGATGTGTTTCCATTCATGCAGGCAGGCGCCCCGATAGAGTACTTCACTCCTTCAGAGGGCACGTACTCATCCGTCGGCGGTGGCGGAACTATTGCGCAGCTCAAAGGCAGTCCCCACCCCAATGCGGCGAAGATATTCATCAATTTTCTTCTCAGTAAAGAGGGTCAGACCCTTCAGACCAGGACCACCGGCTTTCAGAGCATGAGGGTTGATGTACCGACCGACCACCTGGACCCCACCACCGTGCTTCAGCCGGGGATGAAGTATTACTCCACCATAGAAAAGGGTTTTCGGGAAAAGGAGACGGAGTTGCAAAAGGAAGTGACAAGGATATTTGAGGCCTCCCTGAAGAAATGAGAAAGTGGCAATTGCAAACCTGGACAAGGCCAGAACCCTGAAGAGTCGCAACTGAAACCACGAATAAACACGAATAGACACGAATGGTCATTCCCGTTCCAGTCTGGTTTTCCGAATCGGTGACGCTTCCCCGTCCCGGCACTTTCCAGATTGCTCCGGAAGTGGGCTGTCACCCCGAGCCGGAGACCCGAGCGAAGCGAAGGGGCAGGCGAAGGGTCTTTCGTCCACTGCCGCGAAGGATTCTTCGACTGCGCTGGCTACGCTCGCTTCGCTCAGCAACTGTCTTGTCAAGAGCATGGTCCGACCAATTGAGCGATCCGATCATGCCAGGG
>JACQUA010000038.1 GCA_016210565.1 Chloroflexota bacterium | reverse complement strand
TTCGATGTGGAGAGGCAGAACCGCTTGACAGAATCTGTGAGCAGTGATATATTTCCTTTTAGAAAAACTAAACTATTACGAGGATATGCGGTCTGCCCTATTGCCTTTCCTCCCGCCGGAGCCTATCATGAGACAACCTTTCCTATAATTGCACCCAAGTGCTCGACCGGTCCAGCCTGCGAACCAGCCGGGTTCCTCCGTGCGCTCGGTGTCTCTGTGGTGAAGCTACTCGTCAGTATATTCTTACCAGAGAGGTATTCAGGGGCACCCCCAGGGAGTCCGCTACCGGCTGGCACTTCGCCTTCAGGAAAAAGAACACCCTCCCCTCAGGTCTGAGCTCCGTGATCGTCTCGTAATACCCCATCCCTTTGGCTACTATCAGATCGGCGCTCTCATATTCCCGCCGGAATTCCTTCGAAGCACTCTCCAGGTCCAGCCCCACAAAATCGTTCCCGGTTGTCATCACCCTCCCCACCCTGGACTTGAGCCCGGCCATTTCCAGATCTCCAAGTGTTATGTCATTCTGCACCGGTGACCCCTTGACTGCATATACAGTTTTCGCTGTGCTGCCAAGATGCTGCACCAGGGGCCAGTCAAAAAAACACTCCCCGGCGTTGTCGGCCAGGTAGAGGACTCTTTTTGCACGCTTCAGCGCCCGGGTCACCTCAGCAATATCCCCCGCGCCCAAATCCACTGGCTCCTGCCGCGGGTTATCCCGCAGCGTCTCGGGGTCAACAAAAAAGTCTATGGCGTTGCCCGCGAGGGCAAAACTTACACACCTGGCGAGAGGCAGGCACGGGTCTCCGGATAGCCCTTTGCACATCTCCGAGTAGAGTTTGCCTGATACCTCTTGCGCCACCGCCAGTTCCTTTTTCTTCTTTCCCTCGAACGGGTCAGGATTACCGGTCATTTCCCGGATGACCCGCTGGAACTCGCTGGCGATCACGGTCGTCACCGCTTCGAGGGAAAAGCGGTCTTGCAGGACTCGCAGGCCTTCGGCTTTTGCCCGTTCCCTCAGAAGTGGGCCATCGGCGGCCAGTTCAGCAGTCTGGACGACGAGCTTCTCGAGGCAGGCGCGGCAGGTGAGAGTGGCTTTCACCTAGGAACTGACACTGGCGAATTCAATTGTCACGACCAGATGCGAGCCCTCACAGACACAGAGGCCTGTGGTACCGGGGTTCACTGGAGCCGGGCAATGGCCGCGTTGGCCTCGGCCAGCATTTCCTGGTCCCTGGATAGAGAGATGAAGCGTCTGTAGGCCGCAAGGGCCTCGCTTCGCTGGCCCTTCTTCTCGTGGATGAATCCCAACCGGTACCAGGGAAGCGGCAAAACCGGGTCAATCTGCGTGGCCTTCAGCAGGTCGGTATAGGCCTCGTCGTATTGCCCGATGCCGATCAAAGCCAGCGCCTTGAAATCGTAGTTGTTCGCCGTCGGCTCCAACCGCACCGCCCGCGAGAAATCTATCAGGGCCTGGGCGTAGTTCCTCTGATCGTAGTACATGAGTCCCCGTCCGATCAATGCGCCGGCGAACCCCGGTGAAATATTCAAGGCCATGGCGTAGTCGTTCAGCGCCTCCTCCATCCGGCCCATCCGGTTGGTCACAGACCCCCGGTTGGCATAGGCCTGGGCATTGCTGGGATCAGCCACTATGGCTTTGGTGTAGGATTCCCACGCCTTTTGGTTCTCTCCGATCTGAGAGTAGGCGTTGCCGAGATTGTAGCTAACCCAGCTATCGGACGGATCCTTCCCCAGTGCTTCCGAGAGGTGGATTATGGCCAGCGGCGCCTGGTCCGTGGCCAGGGCCAGCAGCCCCAGGTTGACCCGCGGGGACGCCCGTTCGGGGGTCAGTTCGGCTGCCCTGGTAAAATCATAGGAGGCTTTTGCGGTATCGCCGCTCCGCCAAGCATAGTCTCCCAGCGCCTCTAAGGCTTCAGAATAGGATTCCCGGGCGATCGGATAGAGCGGGTTGATCGCCAGCGAGGCCTCCCATTCCCGCGCCGCTCTGTCCCAGTAGCCATAGTCGCGGTAAATCTGCGCCTGGATTGCTCTTTCCCGCGCCTGGTAGTCCGTTTGTATCTTGGCTGCCACCACGGGATTGGAAACGCCGGTCAGGATGCCTTCGGCGGTGGTACGATATCCGTTCATGCTTTCCATGTTGAGGCCGACCGTCGAAGCGTACAGGTTTCTTGGCGCCGAGAATTCCAGCCGCGGGCGGTCGTCGGTGTTAACCGGGTAACTGCCGGCGTACCGGGAAAGGTTTTGCTCATCCATCAGGAAGTAGTTGAGCATCTGGAAAGGATCGGCGGAGTTGATCCTGGCCAGGTCCCGTGCTATTGCAGGGACCTGGATCTTTTTGTTGAACTCGCCAAAATCAATCGTCAGCGGCTTCAGCCCGCCAATGAGGATGATATCGGGACTGTTGGCCTTGCCCCAGAGTGTCGTATGAGGGAACACCGATACGAAAGTATTGATGATCATTCGCAGGTCATCATTCCCCATGCGGTAAAGATGAAACCATTGCATCACCACCCCGTCGTCATTGATGATCTTCTTGTATAGCTCGAAGACCTCTCTGCTGAACATGGTGGAACTGTGGCTCACCCATGGGTTGGAGGGCTCAGCAGAAATGACGTCATACTTCTCCGTCGTGCTGATAATGAAGTTTCTTCCGTCATTGACAATGATATTAGTCCTCGGGTCCTCCAGCGCATTGTTGTTCTCCTCCGCGAAATACCTCGCCGCATCGACCACTGCCGGTTCTATTTCCACCATGTCCACCCGCTCCACTTCAGCGTGTTTGAGAATGGCGCCCAGCGTAATGCCGGAGCCGAGACCGATGCCAAGGACTTTCTTCGGCTCTTTGTGCAGCAACAGCGGCATATGCGCCACCAGCAACTGTGTGCCCAGATCGGTGCTCGTTGACGCATCCACCTTGCCATTTATGGTCAGCACCTTTTGGCCTCTCCCTTTGGCGACGGACACCGTCGCCAGTTGACCTTCTTTATAGAACAGCAAGGTGCGGTTGGTCATCAGCTCCCGGGCACTCGCCTTCCCCGTGGGGTCGTAATAGGACCCCATCTGATAATAGACGCCGCTGGTAACCACCAGTTTGTTCCAGGCCGGAACCAGCGAATTCACGACGACGATAACCACAGCCAGTCCGATGGGCAAGATGGTCCTGGCCACGCTCTTCCGGGGCAAGATGCCGATCATAATGGCTACGCCGATCGCCATGTACACCCACGACAGTTGCAAAATGCTTTTCTGGATGCCCATCAGCGGAATCAGCAAGAAGCTGACCGCCAGGGGGCCAACAATGGCGCCGATGGTGTTGGACGCATAGATGTCCCCAACATGTGCCGCCAGGTGCTTGAGATCCCTGGCATAGATCTTGCTGGCCACCGGGAAAGCCAGTCCCATCATGGTGGTCGGCACCATGAGTATCAGGAAGATGACCGCAAACTCCACAAAGAGAAGAAGGTTATAGGATTCCTGGTAGTTCAAGAAGATGTCAAAGAAGAAGAGCTGGGCCTCGCCCAGAATCGGGGTAATCAACACTACCGCGATACCCAGAGCGATCTCTATCGCGGCAAACCAGAGCCACAGGTTTCTCGCTCTGTCGACCACGCGCACCCCGATCAAACTACCTACCGCTATCCCCATCAGGATGGCCACCAGCATGAGGCTGAAGGCGTATACAGAACTGCCGATGACCAGCGCCAGGACCCGGGTCCAGAGGACTTCCAGCCCCAGGGCAGCGAATCCGGCGAAGCCGTACCCGATCAGCAGCGTCAGGGCCATTGGCTTCGAGATGCTGTTGTGTCCCGGCGCCGCGGTCGACTCCGCGGCAGAGAGCCCGGAAGCCGGCCCTTCAGCCGGCCTGACGAGCCTCTGCACCCACATGGCGCTGGCTCCCACCGCCACATTGACAAAAGCGGCAACAAATGTTGCCGCCATCATCCCCGAAGCCCCGATGAGCACAAAACCCGCCAGAAAGGCCCCGAACGCGGCGCCCAGGGTATTAATGAAATACAGGGTGCTTACCTTGGCTCCCAGCTCCTGATAGTTTCTGACGATCGTTTTGGAGAGGATCGGCAGAGTGCCCCCCATGAAAGTGGTGGGGATGATCAGTATCACGAAACTGAAAATGAAACTGAACGGATTGAAGCCGGCGCTGCTCCCTCGAAGGAAATCCGGGAGACTCTGCTGGATTACCGCGAGTAATTTGAAAGCCAGCGGCGTGAGCAAGGCATATATCCCGATTCCCAACTCGATCAGCCCGTACATCCGCAAGGGCGCGCCCTGCCTGTCGGCGATCTTTCCAAAGATGATGCTCCCCAGCGCCAGGCCGGCCATAAAGACCGAAAGGATGGTGCTGACGGCATACAGGGTGCTGCCGAAAACCAGCTCTAATTCCCTGGCCCATATTACCTGGTAAATCAAGGCCGCCATCCCCGAAAAGAAGAACCAGGCCAGGACCACCGGCTCTATTCTGAAACTTTTCAATTTTTCCGACATAGACTAGTCTCGATTGCTCCCATAATGGACGGGTACCACAGGCCTCCGTGCCTGTGAGCCGCCGCTTTCATCCCTGATCCCGCCTGGACCGCCGAACGCGGACGGCTTCCCGTTAATGCTGCTGTCTGAATGCAGGCACAATGCCTGTTGGTCATTCTTAAGGCAGATTGACATCGTCAAAATCCGGCTTTCACAGGCAGGGACGCCTGTGGTACCCCCTGGCAGCAACGTCGTCTCGAAAGTCAAACGTTGGGAATTCGCCATTGACAATGCAACCTATTCCCTCTTGACCAGCAAAGGGGTTCCTCTCAGTTGTTCCAGCCGCGTCTTTCCCAGGCAAAAGAGGGCCAGCCGCAGTTCCTCCTTGACCTCGGACAGGTAGGCCACGACGGCTTCCGCGGAAATCGCCGCCATCCGGAGGACCGGACCGGCGATTCCCACGGCTGCGGCGCCCAGGGCAATGGCTTTGGCCGCATCTACCCCCGTCCGTATTCCCCCGCTGCCGATACAGGGAACCTCCCTGATGCCCCCGGCGACCGTCTTGATTGCCTCGGCCGTCGGGATGCCCCACGACGCAAAGGCCCTGGCGACATTCCTCGCCAGATCCGTATCGACGCAGAGCGCCTCGACCTCACTCCACACCGTCCCCCCCGCGCCGGCCACATCGATAGCCGCGACGCCGGCGGCTGCCAGTTTCTCGGCTGCCTGAAGGCAGATGCCGCAGCCGACTTCTTTGACTATTACTGGGACGGGCAATTCGTCGCATATTCTCTCTATTTTAGCCAGCAGTCCGCCAAAGTTGGTCTCGCCGCCGGTTTGCAGAGCCTCCTGCAGAGGGTTCAGATGAAGGACCAGGGCGTCAGCCCCTATCATTTCCACGGCCTGGCGGCACTGTTTCATTGAATAGCCATAATTAAGTTGCACGGCGCCCAGATTCGCAAGAAGCAGGATATCGGGCGCCACGTCCCGCACTTGATAAGTATGAGCAAGGGAAGGATTCTCCACACCACCCCTCTGGGAACCGACCCCCATCGCCACGCCGAGCCGCTGGGCGGCCAGGGCCAGATTCCGGTTAATGGCGCCCGCCTCCTCCGTGCCACCCGTCATTGACGAAATGATAATAGGAGCGGCCAGCTTCTTCCCCAGGAGGTTCAGACTGAGGTCGATGTCAGCGGCATTGACCTCAGGAAGTCCCTGGTGTACAAAACTGTAACGGTCGAACCCGGCGGTGATGTGATGCGCCTCGACGTCCTCGTTTAGACAGACCCTCAACTGGTCTTTCTTTCTCACGTTGACTAAAGGCTGTTCAGGTCTGGTCACGTTCTCACCGCTTCCTCTCCCTTGATGGGAGAGGATTCAGAAAGTTTCCTCTCTCGATGGGAGAGGATTAGGGAGAGGGTGAAATAAGTCCCACTCTGACTCTCTCCCCCCGGGGGAGAGAGAACATCCCTGGCTTGATTGATTGTTTCCCCGGAGCCTGCCTATAATAGCACTGTCTGGTCCGGGCAAAAGGGCAAAGCGATCCGGCCGCGGGGAACAACAAAGTTGGTTTCCCCTTCATATTTTATCTGTGTATTGTATGCCAGTTCCGGTCGTGAATCAAATACCGTACGCCGTCGTGCGTCACCGGCGGTTGACTTTGTAACAGAAAGGAGTGAAAGGCCATGCCAGCACCCTACAACGACCTGCGCAGTTTCGTCAAGGCCCTGGCCAGGCGGCGGGAGATCCTCAAAATCGATGTTGAACTCTCCCCCGTATTTGAGATCGCCGCGGCCCTCCGCCACCTGGACCGGCGGAACGACAAAGTGGTCCTGTTTAATAAGGTAAAGGGACATACCGTTCCGGTAGTCGGGAACCTGTTTGAGAATTACCGGAGCCTCGCGGAAGCCTTTGGCGTTAAGAGCGCCCGGGAGGTCTCGGACACCTATTTGCGGAGAAGCAACCAACGCATCCCTCCCAGGGTTTACGCCTCTGGCCCGGTCAAAGGAGTCATGTTGAAGGCCAATCTGGACATCCTCAAAACCATGCCGGTGCTAACTCATCACGAAAAGGATGCCGGCCCGTACTTCAGTTCGGCCATCACCCTCGCCCGCGACCCGGACACGGGCATCCGCGGCATGGGCATCCACCGCATTCAGGTAAAGGGAAAAGACAAGATTGGTATCTTCCTGGGAACCCCTCCCCTTTCCCGGTTTCTGGCCCTGGCTGACGCCAGGGGACAGCCTCTGGAGATCGCAATCGTTATCGGCGTTGACCCGCTGCTCTTCCTGGCTTCCATTACCTTTGCCCCCGAGGGCATCGACAAATTCGACCTCGCCGGCGGCCTGCGGGGGAAGCCCGTGGAACTGGTCAAAGGAGAAACCGTCAACGTGGAAGTCCCCCGCCACGCCGAGTTCGTGCTTGAAGGACGGATACACCCGGGCAGACGCGAAACGGAAGGGCCGTTCGGCGAATCGGGCGGCGCCTACTTGACGGTGCAAAACCCGGTGGCGACCATCAACTGCATCTACCATCGTGTCCACCCCGTTTATCACGCGCTCATGCCGTTCAACAAGGAAAACGGCATCATCACCAACGTCGTCTGGGAAGCCAACCAGTTCGGGAAGATCAAGGAAGCCCTTCCGCAGGTCACCAAGGTACACCTGATGGGTTCAACCGGTGAGATCGCCGCCGTTCAAATAGAGAAGAAGCAGGACGACGATGGGAGGAAGGTTATCCAGGCGATGTTCCAGCTAGTGCCCCGGGCCAAAGGGATCGTCGTGGTGGATACCGATGTCGACGTCATGGACCCCACCGACGTAGAGTGGGCTGCCTTTGCCAGGTTCCAGGTCGACAGGGGCCTGCTGACCGTTTCCGGCATGCCCGGCTCGGTCCTGGACCCCTCGGCAGAAGGCGGCCTGACCTCCCGGTGGGGAGTTGACGCCACCAAGCCGCTGAAAGACCTCGGGAGGTACGAACGCATCAGCCCACCCGCCTGGGCAATGGAGAAGGTCAAGGCCCTGCTCGACAATGCGTAGCGACAGGGATTGACCCTGTCGTCCCCGGTCGACAGCGATGGTTTCGACACCCGCAAGGGGTGTCGCTACGGCGGGTCCCGTGCCCCCGACGGCTGTGGATTCCCGCCTGCGCGGGAATGACGGTTCCGCTTGGGTCAGTCGTAGTGCAGGGCCTGGATGGGGTCCATATCGGCCGCTCTCTTGGCCGGATAGATGCCGAAGAACAGCCCAATACCCACCGCCACCCCCAGCGCCAGCAAGCTGATGCCCGGCGTGACCACGGTGCGCAGGGTTGAGCCGGGTGACAGCTCCACTCCGTTCAAGACATTGGACAGGCCCAACCCCAGGAAATAACCGACTATGGCCCCGGTCAGGCTCATTGTCGCCGACTCTATTATGAACTGAAGTAAGATATCCTTCTTCTTGGCGCCGATCGCCTTGCGAATGCCGATCTCCCTGGTGCGCTCGGTGACCGTGACCAGCATGATATTCATGATGCCGATGCCGCCCACCAGCAGGGAAATACCGGCGATGGCCCCGAGAAACAGCGTCATGACCATGGTCACCGAAGAGAGAGTCGCCAGCATATCCTCCTGGCTCACCACCTGAAAATCTTCACTCCCCGGCAAAACGCGGTGGCGCTCCCTCAGTATTTCGCTGATCTGTTCTTTAGCGTCCTCGATCTTCTCAGGGTCCGCCACCATGACATTAATATTAGCGATCCGGTTGGCCCCCGCCCGCTCTCTCTGCCTCTGGAGACGCGATTGGAGGGTGGTGAGGGGGATCATCACCACGTCATCGGCCTGGCCGAAACCGGTGCCTCCCCGGCGCTGTAGCACACCGATGACCCTGAACTGGATTCCCTGTATCTTGATGAACTGGTCTATCGGATTGATCCCGCCGAACAGTGTCGTAGCCACGTCGCTCCCGAGCACGGCCACCAGCGCCCGCGAGTCAACATGAGAGGGTAAGACGAAATCGCCTTCCATGACCTCCCAATTGCGGACGAATTGGTATTCCGGCGTCACACCTACCACCGTACTGCGGGTATTAATTGGTCCGGCCACAATCGGTGCACCGCTCTGGGACGAAGGCGCCACGAGCGTTACATCAGGCGCCAGGATCGGATCATTCAAGGCCAGAGCATCGTCAAGGATCAACACCGCCGTGCCGGCCCCGGCACGCACTCCCTGGGTGGTCGCCTGGCCGGGCAGCACCATGATGAGGTTGGTCCCAATCCCCTGGATGCGGTCCGTTATGAGGGCCTGGGCGCCTTCCCCGATGGACATGAGGGCGATCACCGCCCCCACGCCGATGACGATTCCCAGCATGGTCAAGGCCGACCGCAGTTTATTGGCGGTTATTCCATGCAAAGCCAGAAGAATGCTGTCAAAATACTTCAAGTCGATTCAACCTCAGTCGGCAATGAAACCCTTTTACGAAGATGTCACCCTGAGACTGTCGAAGGGTCTTTCATCCGGGGTGCCCGGCCAGCGAAAGATTCTTCGACTGTCCCGATTCTATCGGGACTGAAGCTCGTCTTCTCTTTCAATGACGTTGTCACCCTGAGCAAAGTCGAAGGGTCTTTCGGTCTCGTATTCTCCCCGAAAGATTCTTTGCGTGCGCTTTCAATGACATCGATGTCATTCCATGTGTCCGGCAGCCTTCCGCTGCCTACTGAAGCTCAGAATGACATTTTCTCGCTATCTTAGTCCCGGTATCCCCAGGCCGCCGCCCATCCCGGGCTTCGGCACGTTTTGCTGGCGACCGGGCAGGGCCTGGATTATCACTTTTTCACCCTCCTCTATCCCTTCCATTATCTCGGTCACCTGGTCGTTGGAAAGACCGGTCCTCACCTTTCTATCTTGAGCCTGGCCGTTAACCAGGACCTGGACTTTTTGTTCCCCACGCTGCAAAACCAGGGCGCGGTTGGGCACCGTCAAAACGTTCTCCCTCTTGTTGAGCACTATGGTGGCCGTGGCCGACAGGCCGTCCTTCAACTCAATCACCGCTGGTCTGGCGGCACCGCCGCCACTGCTACTACCCCTCTGCCCTCCCCCGGCACCAGGCTTGGGAGACGGCGCGCTCGCTCCCGGCCGGGGCCGGCCTTGCGATGTCTGGACAGCCTCTCCCTGCCCCGGTATCCTGGCATTGATGGTAATGGCATATCTGACCACACCCTGCTGCACCGTGGAGAGGGGCGAGATAGCAGCAACGGTGCTGGGCAGCACCTGGCCCGGAAGCGCGTCCAGCGTAACGGTGGCCGGCATCCCTGGCCTGATATTCATGACATCGAACTCTTCAATATAGGCATCCACCCGGATCTGTGTCGGGTCCACCAGGGGAATCGAAAAAGACCCGGGCTGGATGGTATCCCCGACTTTGGCTTTGAAATCCCCGATGACGCCATCGAATGGAGCGATGATGGTCGATTTCTCCAGTTGCAGAAGGGCGTCATCCAGCGCCAGTTGCGCCGCGGCGACCTGGAGTTCCCTGAGCCTGATATCCATCGCTTCGGGCGGACGCTTCATCAGGGATAGAGTTTGTTCCGCGTTGGCAAGAGAGGTCTCGGCGCTTATCACGGAGGCCTCTCTTTGCTTTATCTCGAGGCTATCTCCGTCCTTCTTGGACAGCATGTCATTCAAGTTGAACTGCGCCGTCGCCAGGGCGACCTCCGCGGAGGCCACGCCATCCCTGGCCTTGGCTATCGTGTTCTGACCCACAGCCAGATGGCTGGCGGCATCCCTGCGGGCAAGCTCCAGAGTTTCCCCCGCCTTCTGAATATCATAGTCGGTGCCCACAGTCGTGGTACCGGCCAGTGCCCTGCCCACTTCAGTGCTTCTCTGGATTTTTACCATTTGATCGGCGGCGTCCTGAATCGTCCGGTTGTCCCGCACAGTAGTAGTCTCAAGGTCCTTCTCGGCACTAGCCAGGGCCGTCCGGGCGTTGCGCAGGTCGGCCTCCGCTTTCCGAACCCCGGCCTCTGCAATGGCAAAGTCATTCTCTGTAAAGGGGACGCGGGCCTTTTTCAAGGCTTCCCTGGCCACTTCCAAGTTCGCCCTCCCTGTGGGAATAGCAGACTCAGCTTTGGCTATTTCTTCCGGCCTGTACAAAGGCTCTTTCGCCTTGTCCAGGTTCAACTGGGCCGTCTCCAGATTGTTACGGTACCTCAGAAGGTCGCGCTCCTGGCCGGAGGTGTCGAGGCGGGCAATGACCTGCCCTTTGGTGACCCTGCTGCCCACGGCCACGTTCAGCTCCGCCAGGATCGTGTTCCCCGCCTGGGACCCGGAAATGGCGCCGCTGAAACCCAGTTTGGTCACTTTCGGCAGCGTCAGACTTCCGCTGGCCGTCGCCACCACCTCGAGATCGCCGCGTTTGACATCAACGGTGGTGGGGACCGCGGCCGCGCTGGTCTCCCCGAAGGGAAGAAACTGACAACCGCCGAAAACCACCGCAGCGACAACCACCAGGTTGAATACGACCAACCATCGCTCTCTTTTCATGGCTCTCCTGTATTTGCTCATCGTAGCCTGAACCGGCTTTGAGTATCCTTATGATCCGTTCGGTATTTCCGCCTTGTCCCCGGGCAGTCCACCCCCCCCCCGGCCCCCACCCTGCCTGACCGGGTTTAACTTAATTATAACGCCTCGTCGGGCATTTGGATAGCTGAGAGTACCTGGAAAACATGAAATCTGGATAACCTTCGGACCAGGTGGCAGTAGTTTGGCCACCAACCTGCCCGGTACCACAGGCCACCGTGCTTGTGGGCCCCGGACTTAGAGACGGCGCCCTATTATGCCAGTGACATCATTGGACTACGAGGCAGCGGGATGCTACTCGTCGTTGACAGATTGAGTCTGTCTTGTTCGTGATCCACTGCTCATAGGCACGGAGGCCTCTGGTACCGGGTGACAGAAGCCCCTTGAAAAGAAGCCCCCTGAACTTGCCAGATGGCCGCCGCCGTGCTAATCTTGATCATCCTGGAACTCCCGAATGGTGGGATCTCCGGCAGGTCTTCTCTCTCGGTACCTACCCGGCCAATCTCGTCCGGTCCTCCCGGTCCTGAAAGGAAACCCATTGACCATCGATGCTCCGGCCGCCAGAGGCCGCCGCGCCAACCGCTGGCTCATCCTGGCTATCGTCTATTCGGCGCAACTCGCTTTCGCCGTGATGATGCAGTCTGTTCCTCCTGTACTCAATCTGGTAATCAATGACCTCGGCATTTCCCACGCCGAGGCCGGCCTGTTAATGGGCATTTTCGCCCTTCCGGGCGTCTTCATGTCCATACCCATCGGTTCCCTGAGCGACAGGTACGGCGTCAAATACCTGACTCAGCTTTCCCTGCTATTGATGGTGCTGGGAACAGCGTTTTCTGCCCTGTCCTCCTCGTTCCTCCCCGTGCTGGCCGGGAGGTTGGCGGCAGGTCTGGGCGCCATCACGCTGCTTGTTGTCTTGCCCCAGTTCCTGTCTCAGTGGTTCCTGGGCAGGGAGCTGAGCATCGCCATGGGGGTCTACAACACGGGCGTCCCCGTAGCCGGCATACTCTCTTTCAACATCATCCCCTTGTTCACCGGAGCGCTTTCCTGGCATGCTGCCTTCTGGCTGGGAACGGCTACGTCCCTCATCGCCCTGGTACTGTTCCTTATCTTCTACTCTCCCCCACCCACACCTTCCCGCCACCGTGCGCCGGGTTCCCCGGCACCCGCGGCAGACGGGTTAGCACGCAATGTGATGGCCCTCGGCTGGCCTCTCTGGCTGGTGGCCATGAGCTGGATGTGGTTCAACGCCGGCTTCGCCACGTTTGTCACCTTTCTTCCCGATTTCTTCGTGCGGCAAGAGGCCTTTACACCGGAGCAAGCCGGAAGAGTCACCAGCTATGTCATGTGGGGACCGCTTATTCTCAGTACCCTCGTGGGGACGCTGGTCCAGAAACTTCCCCGGCAGCGGCTTTTCGTCTGCCTGGGCAATCTTGCCGCCGGGGCCGCCGTCCTGCTCATTCTAGTCGCGCCGCCGGACCGTCTGATCCCCCTCATGTTCGTCGCGGGTCTCGGACCTGTTCTGATTCCTTCGTCCATCTTCTCCCTGCCGGCCCTCCTGGTGGACGAGCGAAGACTTGGCCTGGCTTTCGGCGTCCTCTCCACCACGGTGAACGTTGCTATACTCGGTGGTCCTTTGGTTATCGGCTGGGTCAGAGACTTCACCGGATCGTACCTGGCGGGCTTTCTCACCGTGGACATATTTCTCCTCTTCTCAATCCTTTCAATCCTGGCCGTCAAAAAGCCAGTTACGCCGCCGTAGCGATCCCGACGCGTCGGGACCCCTGTCGTACCGCCGTCATTCCCGCCTAACCTGGCGCTGCCCGCTGCCCGGTACCACAGGCCACCGTGCCTGTGGTACCGGTTGTGCGCCACGTTGCCTTAGAGCAGTTAATCCGTTGGCCACCTTATGTCCCACATTTCAACAAGTGTATCGTGTCCAGCAGAGATGTGGGACACGATGAGGATGCATCGGGGCGATGCGTCAGGACAAGGGGCGTCGCTACGGGGGAGGCAAACGTGTCGTCGCGGGCTGCTGTCGTGCATCACCTGGAGAGATTGTGTATAATGACACTTATGTCAAGGAAAGGATGTCAATAGAATGCTAACCATCTCGAGGGCAGTTTCCCTGTTTATCGTCCTGGCTTTGCTCCTTGCCGGCTGCTCTCCGCCCAAACAGGAGGCCAGAGGCGTCTTTGTCGAGGGCCAATCAGGAGGAGACGCCGAGACCCTCAATTTCATCCTGGCGGCGGACTCATCCTCGTTTTCCTACGCCGGCCACACCACGGATTCTCTGGCAGGATTCGATAACAACTATAATCTGGTGCTGCGTCTGGCGGCGAAAGACGTCGAAATATCCTCCGACGGCCTGGTATATACCGTCACCATCAGGGACGACCTTTTCTGGACAGGTGGTATAAAAGTAACCGCCGAGGACTTCGTGTACACGCTCAAGAACCTCATGTTCTCGGACTGGCTTACCTACAACTACAAGTCCGACTGGCAGGAGACGGTTGATAGCAAGACCGTCTACGTAGAACCGAAAGTGGTCAACGATATGACCTTCACCATCACCAGGAAGACCGTTTATCCGGAGTTCGTCTATAACCTCTACTCCCTGACCCCTTATCCCAAGCACATCGCCGTAAAGTACGAAGGCGATATCAAGGCCTTCACCGAAGCGGAGGAATTCAATAACCTCAGCTTTACGGGCAACCTGGGTCCCTACCGTTTCGAGGAATGGATCCGCAACGACAAGTTTCTTGTCGCCCGCAACCCGGACTACTATCTCGGCAAGCCCGTGGGCGCGCCCTTCTTCGAGAAGTACACAATCAAACTCTTCGGGACGCCGGCTACCCGCCAGGCAGCCCTGGAAGCCGGCGACATCACCAGCACCGGAATCGAGCCCCAGAACGTGGCCAGATTCAAGCGGATGCCCAACCTCGAGGTCTATACCACGCCGACCAGCGGCTACTCCCTGATGCTGTTTAACCTGAGAGATAACGGATGGCCCGGCTTCAAGGAAAAGAAAGTGCGGCAGGCCCTGACTATGGCCATCAGCAAGGCGCAGCTCGTGGAATCGGTCCTCGAAGGGTTCGGAGAGCCGGCTTTCAGCTTCATTCCCAGCCCATCGCCGTGGTATTCGGAAGAAGGCCTCCACAAATACGGTGTGGGGGCGCTCTACGACAAGGCGAAGGCCACCCAGATGCTGTACGAGGCCGGCTACGGCGCCCGCAAGGGCGATGGCTTTGAGGCCAGAGACAAAGACGGGAAACCGCTCAAGTTCACTCTGTTCACCACGACCGGCAGCAACGTTTCCGAGTCCATGGCCCTGCTGATGAAACAGGAGCTGGGCAGTATCGGCATTGAGGTCGAAGTGAAGCTGGTGCCGTGGCCCACGCTGCTGGGAAAGTATGTCCGCAACAAGGTTCCCGGCTCCAATCAGGAGCCGCAGTTCAACAATGGCAAGAACGCCGTCAGTGAAGAAAAATGGGACCTCATCATCATGGCGCTGGGCACCAACCCGATCGCTCCCTCCGGGTCTGACGTGTTCTTTGTTACCGACGGAGGACTGAATTTCTTCGGCTATTCCAACCCGAAAGTGGACGAGCTTTTCCGCCGCACCCGTTCCGCGGAGGCCCTTGAAAGGGAAAACCGCAAGCGTATCTACCAGGAGCTGGCAAGCCTGCTTTCTGAGGAACAGCCGGTGGAGTTCATAGCCTATAATAAGGCCAACACCGGTTTCCTGAAGAAAGTCAAGGGGATCGAACCTGGAATAAACATGGGGTATAATTACTACCTGTGGCATTTCGAATGAGGCCGGGCTGTCATTCTGAGCAAAGACGAGCGCAAGCGAGTCGCAGTCGAAGAGGCTTTCCGGGTGGGGAGGAAAGACCCTTCGCCTGCACCTTCGCTTCGCTCAGGGCTCCGGCCCAGGGTGACAGTTCCCTGGCAATGATTGATGGCGAATTTGACGAACTGCTCTCGACATTCCGGTTCTGATCACTGATTCGTCCTTCTTGTTTCGGCGTACCAGATTGACAGGCTGCGTATGGGTCCTTACATTATCCGCAGACTAATTTACACTATCGTCATCGCGTGGGGAGTAGTGACCATAACGTTCATACTCCTAAGAATCAGTCCGGGATCTCCCGTAGACAAGTACGTCGCAAACATTGCTGCTCGCGGGCAGGACATAAACCAGGTGACCGCCGCCATTGAAGCCCGCTACGGCCTGGACAAGCCTCTACACCAGCAGTACTTCGACTACCTCGGCAACCTGGTCCAGGGCAACTGGGGATGGTCCCTGAGTACCTCGATGCCGGTGACGAAGCTGCTGCAAAAACACTGGATCTACTCTTTCCAGTTGATTCTGCTGAGCTTCCTCTTTGCCTCCACCCTCGGCATACTCCTGGGGATATACTCCGCCGTGAGGCAGCACACCAAGATCGACTACATAGCCACCTTTTTTTCCTTCGTGGGGATTTCTACGCCTACGTTCTGGTTAGGGGTGATGCTGATACTCCTGTTTTCGGTCAAACTCGCCTGGTTCAAGACCTACTACGATACCGGCCTGCCGATCTTCTCCCTGGCCAACCTCAAGGCGCTGATCCTGCCGGTGGCCACCCTGGGCACCGGAATGGTGGCCGGCTACAGCCGGTATACCCGTTCATCGATTCTCGACAACCTCCGCAAGGAGTTTGTTCGCACCGCGCGGGCCAAGGGCCTGGACGAAAAGACAGTCCTCTTCCGCCATGTTTTCCGCAACGCCATGCTCCCCATAATCACCATCGTGATGTTCGACCTTGGCAGCATCGTCTTTGGAGGCGCCTACTTCACAGAAATCATCTTCGGCATACCCGGGCTGGGACAGGTCTCCTTCAATGCCGTTTTCGCCAACGATTACGCGGTGGTGGTAGCCGTCACGCTGATCGGGGCCTTCATCATCCTGCTGACCAACCTGGCGACCGACATAATATACACCTGGGTCGATCCCCGGATCCGGTATTAAGCCCTGGAAAGATCAAAGGTCAAAAATCAAAATAAAAAGATATGATCGCCTGTCCCCGCAGGCCAATCGCCCTTTCTACCTGGTGTTAGCCGCCCAGCGAAAATCTCTCGGCGCCGCGTGTGGTTCATTTTTGCATTTTGATTTGTCATTTTTCGTTTTGGTTTTTGATATTTGATTTGGTCAAGTACACAGATGGACAAACTCATAGGATTCCTGGCTAGAAAGAAATACCACCTTACGCTGGCAGCGCTGCTGGCCCTGACCGGGCATTTCCTGGTCAGTTCGAGGCTGCTGGGTAATCCGGAAAGCGTTGCCAGCCACTTTTACCTGTTCCTGCTGGTGGTGGCGGTCTTTTTCGGCCTTCTTCCCCTTTATCTGCAGCGCAGACTGACCAGCTTCTACTGGGCGCGGACCAAGAAGAACCGGCTTGCCATCCCGGGTCTGGCCTTCATCATTCTTCTGGCTCTGGTTGCGCTGATCGGCCCTTTCTTCACCCAGGACCCCACCCGGGTCGATTTCAATGCCAAGAACACACCTCCCGTGGGCTTCTCCATTGAGCGGTCCCGCTATGACGCTGCCACCGGGAAGCTCAGTTCAGAGATTATCTATGGTAGCTGGGAGCACCCCCTGGGGACTGACGACAAGGGCCGTGACCTGCTGGCCATGATCGTCTCCGGGACCCGGGTTTCCCTCCAGGTGGGGCTGCTGGCCACCGGGCTGGCGATCCTGATCGGCACGATCGTGGGGGTCAGTTCGGCCTACTTCGGCGGCTGGTTGGATAACGCCATCCAGCGGTTCACCGATGTCATGATGACCTTTCCCTTTTTTCTGCTGCTGGTCCTTATCGTCTACCTCTTCGGCTCGAACCTCACTTTCATAGTAATAATGATCGGGCTCACGGGCTGGACGGGTACCAACAGGCTGGTCCGCAGCGAGGCCCTTTCCCTCCGCAGCCGCGACTTTGTGCTGGCGGCCAGGGCGCTGGGGGCCAGCGACGCCAGGATAGTCTTCCGCCACCTCATTCCCAACGTTCTGAGCTCCATCATCGTGATCGCCACCCTGTCGATTCCGGGCATCATCCTGGCGGAATCGGCTCTGAGCTTCATTGGCCTCGGCGACCCCACGGTATCCAGTTGGGGCCTCATTCTGCGGACCGGGCAGGCTACTCTGGATACGGCATGGTGGATCGCGGTCGAGCCCGGTATCATGCTGGTACTGACGGTCCTGGCTTTCAACTTTCTTGGAGACGCCCTGAGAGATGCCTTCGACCCCAGAAGCAACCTGTAGTCCTGCGAACAACGGCGTTCCACTCACGGTCAGCAACCTCAGGACCTATTTCTTCACGTCCCGGGGCACGGTGAAGGCGGTGGACGACGTGAGCTTCCACCTCAAGAAAGGCGAATGCCTCTGTCTGGTCGGGGAATCCGGCTGCGGCAAGACAGTCACCGCGCTTTCCCTCCTGCGACTTTTCGATAGCCCCCCCGGGGCCATCGTTTCCGGGCAGGCCTGCTTCCATGGCGAGGACCTCCTCCGGTTGCCCGAGGAAGAACTGCGCCGCATCAGGGGAAATAAGATATCAATGATTTTCCAGGACCCCCAGTCATCGTTGAATCCGGTCCTCCGGGTCGGCTACCAGATAGAGGAACTCATCAAGGTGCACCGTCCGGTGAGCGATGCCGAAGCCAGAGCCAGGGCAGTGGAACTGATGAAAGCAGTGGGGATACCCGATGCGGAAAAGCGGTCGACGGACTACCCCCACCAGTTCTCCGGCGGGATGAAGCAGCGGGTCATGATCGCCATGGCGCTTTCCTGTGACCCGGAAATACTCGTTGCCGATGAACCTACCACCGCGCTGGATGCCACCATCAAGGCCAACATCATCAAGATATTCAAGGGCCTCAAAGAGTCGAAGAATATGTCCATCCTGTTCATAACCCATGATTTCGGGGTCGTGGCCCAGATCGCCGACAGGGTCACCGTGATGTACGCCGGGAAGGTCGCCGAGGCAGGAACAGCCGAGGACATCTTCTACGCCCCCAAACACCCGTATACGGTGGCGCTGATCAACTGCCTTCCGGATATGTCCGGCGGCCAGGGGAAACTGGCCAACATTCCCGGCTCTCCGCCGAGCCTGGTCAACCCGCCCTCCGGATGCCACTTCCACCCCCGCTGTCCCAAGGTCATGATGGACATTTGCCCCAGGGTGGACCCGTATGAAACCAGAATATCCGGCGAGCACGTGGTGTTCTGCCACCTGTATCCTTAGTTTCCTCTCCCTTGATGGGAGAGGATTAAGGAGAGCGTGATGACACGAGGTGCAGAAAAACGAAATGCAGAATAGCAGTTTACTCGAAATCGACAACCTGAAGAAGTTCTACCCCATCACTGCCGGGATCTTCCACCGCCAGGTTGGGGAAATCAAGGCAGTGGATGGCGTGTCTTTCTCCGTCCACAATGGAGAGACCCTGGGGCTCGTTGGCGAATCAGGTTGCGGCAAGTCCACCCTGGGAAGGGTAATAGTCAAGCTGGAAGCACCTACCGCCGGTTCTATCCATTTTCAGAGCCGCGACATCACCTTTATCGACAGACAGGAGCAGCGCAAAATTCGAAGGGACATTCAGATAATATTCCAGGACCCCCAGTCGTCCCTCGACCCGCGTATGACGGTTGGGGATTCCCTGGAGGAGGCGCTTCTCCTGGTGGACCGGACCACCGAAGCCCAGAAGCAGGAAAGAATCCGCGAACTTCTCGGTCTCGTCGGCCTTGCCAGCGAATACGCTGACCGCTATCCCCACGAATTCAGCGGAGGCGAAAAACAGCGGATTGGGATCGCCCGGGCGCTGGCGGTCAATCCGAAATTGGTGGTTGCCGATGAGCCGGTGAGCGCGCTGGACGTATCCATTCAAGCCCAGATCATCAACCTCCTTATGGACCTTAAGGAACGTTTTGGCGTCGCCTATATCGTCATCGCCCACGATCTTTCGGTTATCAAGCACATTTCTGACAGGGTGGCGGTGATGTACCTGGGAAAAATCATGGAAATCGCGCCCAAGCAGGACCTTTTCGCCGGGCCTCTCCATCCTTACACCCAGGCGCTGTTGTCAGCCATTTATGACGCCCGCCTCCACTCGGACCGTCAGCCCATCCTGCTGTCAGGAGATGTCCCATCGGCCTCGCGCATACCTCCCGGCTGCCGGTTCCACACCCGGTGTTTTAGAGTCATGCCCATCTGTCCCAAAGTCGTACCCGTGTTCGCAGAGATAGCGCCCGGCCACTTCACAGCCTGCCACCTGTACCCCGCCTGCACCCCCCCAGCAGAAACTTCCCCCACACCGTAGCGACACCCCTTGTCCCGACATGTCGGGACTCTCGGAACGGAGTGGGTGTCGTCAGACATGGGGTAGGTGAAGCGCCCGGCGCCACACCCGTTTGACCGCCATCGCCGGTTCAGGCGCGGAACCCACCGCGTCCCCGCACCGAGGTGGTGGGTTACGCTCGCGATATGAGGGGATGCCAGCTTGTACGCCTTATCCGCGATGGCCTGACCAACCGGGGATGGAGTCTCGGCTCGCTTCACCCACCCTACACCAGCTCGGACCACGACAGGGACAAGCCCTTTCGCTACAGTTTGGGACCCGGGGTTTCCCGCTGTTTGGCTTCCAGTGCCTTCTTCAGCATCTCCACCTCCTCGGTGAGCCGTTTCTGCTTCCGCGCGAGCCCCCAGGTATGGGCCAGGAAGGCCAGGGTTATCAGGGTATAGGCAAAGAACAGGAAAACAAAGTTTTGCATCGTATTATCTGCGACGGCCTCAGAGTTCCAGTTCTCTCTGGATGAGATTGATCTCTTCCTCAGCCGTCCTCAAAGCGATTCTCAGGCGGAGCAGCAGCCAGAAAAACACGGTGAAGGCCGCCACGCTCACCATGAGCGTCAGCATCATGCGCGGGTCCAGACCCGACCCTTCACCCCCAGCTATCACCGGCGCAGGGTGGATAGTCCGCCACCAGCGGATCGACATGAAAACGATCGGCACGTCGATGAAACCGATGATGCCCACCACCGCGCCGAATTTCGGGCCCTGCGCCTCCGAGGAATAGGACCTCACCATGAGATAGCCTATATAGATAAGCATCAGGACCAGCGCCGTGGTCAGGCGCGGCTCCCAGACCCACCAGGTACCCCATATCGGCCTGGCCCATATGGAACCGGAAACCAGCACCAGGCCGGTGAGGAACACCCCGATGTCCGCCGATGAGTGGGCCAACCTGTCCCACGATACGCTCTTCTTCACCAGGAACAGGACGCTCCCCACAAATGTTATGAAGAAGGCCAGGAAAGCGACCCAGGCCAGAGACACGTGCCAGTAGAAGATCCGCTGCACGATGCCCATGGTCCTCTCGGTGGGTACCCAGAGAAATATCAAATACAGGGACAGTACCAGGAGCACAAGGCTGAAGCCAAGCAGCGCATGGTTCAGCCAGTCCTTGTTCTTCACCGGCCTCCCCTCTTGAGTTGCCTCATGACTTCGGTCAGGCGGGCCTTTCGCTGCGCCCTCATGCGGCTGTAGTCCCTTTCCCGTATCTTTCCGGCGTCATAATCATCGTCCAGGCGGGCGATCTGGGCTATCAGGGTCTCTTTTTCCGATTGCAGTGAAGTCCCCACCCGCACCGGCGCCGGATTTCGTTTTCTGAAAATGGGATAGCTGATGGCCACAGCTACTACCATCAGGCCAGCCAACAAGGCAATCAGTTTCAGGTTAACCTTCGTCTTCGGTTTGGGCAAGCCGGACAAAGTGAAGTCAACCACCGTTCCCGCCGGCACCTGCTCGGCGGTATACAGTCTAAAGGTTCCCCCCTGACTTCCCGGGGTAGAACCTCTTGGCTTCAATAAGTTGCTCTGCAACTGGATGCCCCCGCCATCGGGCACCAGGACGTTAAAAGCCTTGGTGGGCAGGTCCACCGGCTTCGACACGGTGTAAACTTCGCTGTTGTATTCCAGGAGGTAGCCAAAGACAATCTCCCGGCCTTTGTCCGGCGGGACGGCCATGGTGTCGAAAAAGCCCACATCCGTCTTTTGCACGCAGCAGTCCATCAGGCCATCGATATACTGGAGACCGGCGGCCCGGTCCGGCATTGTAAAAGTGAGAGTCTTTTTTCGACCCACGCCGGGAGCAACTTCGGCCCCGATATAGGTCTTGTCCGACCCATTGGCCACCTTGATGTACTCTTCCACCCGCAGTCCCCCCTCATCCAGGTAAAAGACCATGTGCGACGCCTGGACCCCCACGGCATCGCCGTTCGCGGTTGCCTCCCAGACCACCAGCTCTAGCTGGGCTGCGGTTTCCCCCCTTTTGAAGGTCACCGGGTCGCTCTCGTAGTCGGCCTCCTGGTAGGAGGCTGTCACGATGTAAGTGACGCCGCCGTCATTGGCCACATCCTTAAAGGAGAATTTGCCGTCTTTGTCTGTCGCCGCATCCTTGGAACTGGTCTCCTTCCCGTTGACATAGCCCTTCAACGTCACTTTCAGATTCGAGACCGGCGGTCCGCCCTGCGTCTTGTTGACCACCTTTCCCTCAATCGTCCCCGGGTCGGCGGCCAGGACGCTGGCGGGGCCGCCCGATAGCAGGCTCACCAGGAGGGCAATGGCAACCACAACATGGGCTGTCACCCTGACCCCCGACTTGATCGGGGGGAAGGGTCTTTCGTCCCCAGCCCCCTGAAAGAACTTGTCCTGAGCGGAGCGAAGGATTCTTCGACCACGCAAGATTCTTCGACTACGCTCAGAATGACAGAGGACATGAGGCAACGCTGTCAGGAACGAAAGAACAGGCAGAAGTCTGCGATTCCAATTCATGCTTTCTTCTCCTTTTTCACGGCGGCGCCGCACTCAGAGCAGAATTTATCTTCGGGCGAATGGGCAGCGCCGCAGCCCGGGCAGGATAGACTCAGCGAGACCCCGCAGGCGGAGCAGAATTTAGCGCCCGGCCTCTGCGGCTTGCCGCACTGGTGGCATTCCAGCGTCGCAGCCGCCGCAGCCGGGGCAGCCTTGCCCCGTCTCAGGGCGACCTGCCTTTCGATTTCGTCCTCGGCGCTCTCCCTCCCGCCGCGTCTCTTTCGGGCAATCTCTTTTTCTATGTCGTCCATGGGCGCTTCCCCTTTGACTTCGTCAATTGACTTCAGGATCTGGGCGGCCTTTACCTTGTACTTGTCTTCCAGCTCCTTGTGATCAGAAGGCGACAGGTTGCCCAGTTCATAGTCGAATTGCAGCTCCTTGATGGCGCTGTAAGTGGCCGCCTTTTGCGCTTCCAGTTCCGGGGCGACCCCGCCATCGGCTTCGCCCTCCTGCCGCGCACCACGGAACAACGGCAACGCCACATAGCCCAGTACCCCGGCCATCAAGATGAACGAGAGAACGTAGATCATGCCGTCTCCTTTAGCTCTTTTTCTACTCTCCTTAGATACTCTTCGTCGACGGCCGCCGGCCCGGATTCAGATACCGTCGCCACTTCCCTCCCGCGCGTCACCCATGCCCGCAGGACGATAAGCACCAGCAACGCCCCGACCAACAGACCAGCGAACGGGGCTATCCAGGCCGTCAGGTTGAATCCCTTCTTGGGCGGTTCCGCCAGCACTTTTTCCCCGTACACCTGGACAAAGGCCTGGATGATCTGCTCGCCGCTCTTTCCCTGGGCCACCTGCTTCTTAACAGAAGTCATCATCTCATCCCGCGACATGCACTCCTGGTGGACGCAGTTTATCAGAATGGAGGCGCAGCCGCACTGACACACCAATTGCCCTCCGATCCGGTCTACCAGGGTTGTCGTTGAAACCGGGTCCTGGGCGCGAATGCCGGTTGGACTAAGGTAGATGAGGGGCAGCAGGGCTAAGGCCGGCAGGACCAATAGCAGCGCTGCTCTTCTTGTGAACCTTGTGAAGCGGGAATGGCGAACTGGATTTTTCATGGGTTTGCTCCGGACACGCTTGTTTGCCGCGGCGATTGCGTAATTGACCCGTGGGGCAGTCGCCCCGCCGGCGGCAAAACGTAGGAATGTTTGGATAGATTGGTACACGGGCGAGATGCCCGTGCTACGGTATGACCGTAAACCTTTACTTGCCGAGTTTGCGTCCAACAGGGCAGGGCTCCATCAATAGTTGGCTCAGTCGGTGTAAGCCACCGCTCCGGCGGCCTTGTTCCGTCTCTCCGGCCATAGGGCGACGACGGTTCCGGCAATCAGCATCAGGCTGCCGATCCACATCCAGGTCATCATGGGATTGACCAGGACCTTGAAGGCCGCGACTGCTCCGTTTTGCTCGGTGCCGATGAAAATGAGATAAAGATCCTCCAGGAGGGTGCTCCTGATGGCCACCTCGGTGATGGGATTATCATGGTTCTTGTGTTTGGATCTTTCAGAGGTCAGCCTGCCGACATACTTGCCCTCATTGTAAACCGACATGGTGGCGGCCACGATTTGCTTGCTTTCCGTCTGGTACTGGTTCAGGCTCTCATACTTCAAAGTGTATACCTTGTCCGTCATTGGAGATTGTATCGTCATCGTTTCCTGCGGCGCCAGGCTCTTTTCCACTGAGGCGGTATAGGCGTTGGAACCGATGACGGCGACTGCCATCAGGATGATGCCTATATGAACGATGTAGCCGCCATATCTCGGACGGTTGCCCGCAATCAGATCCACCAGGGCCACGGCATAGTTGCGGCCGGATATCCGGTGTTTCGCCCTCATCCCGCGGAATAGCTCAATCAGTATGGTAGCCAGGACAAAGCCGCATACGGCAAAGCCAAAGATGGCGAACCCCCCGCGGATACCCAGCAGGAAGAGCAGCCCCGCGATGGCGATGCCGGCAAAAAACGGATACATAAAGTTCCGGACCAGGTTGCTCGTTGAAGCCCGCCGCCAGCCTATCAGGGGGCAGATGCCCATCAGCAGCACGAGTAACAGGAAGATGGGTCCGTTGACCTGGTTGAAAAAAGGCGGCCCCACAGTGATCTTTACCCCCCTCACCGCTTCCGTTATCATCGGGAAAATGGTCCCCAGGAAGGTGGCAAACGTAGCCGTGACCAGGATCAGGTTGTTGATCAGGAACGTACTCTCCCTGGAGAGGAACGAATCGATTTCGTCGTCGCTCCTGAGGTCGGCGCTCCTGAGATAAAGCAAATAGGTGGAAAGGAGGAGTGTCACTGCCAGGAAGCCCAGGAAGAAGGGACCGAGAGAGGACTGTCCAAAAGAATGCACCGAAGACACGATGCCGCTCCTGGTGACCATCGTGCCGAAGATAGCCAGGTCGAAGGTAAGAATGACCAGGAGAATGTTCCATATCTTCAGCATACCCCGCCTCTTCTGAATCATCACCGAGTGGAGAAAGGCGGTAGCGGTAAGCCAGGGCAGCAATCCCGCGTTCTCCACCGGGTCCCACGCCCACATGCCGCCCCAGCCCAGCTCTACGTAGGCCCACTGCGCCCCGGCAATGTTACCCAAGCCCAGCAATATCCAGTAGATTAACGTCCAGCTCCGGATGCTCCTCAGCCATTCATCGTTCAATCTTCTGGTCAGGAGAGCGGCAATGGCAAAGGCGAAAGGAATCGTAAAACCGGCGTAGCCTGCCAGTTGGGTAGGCGGATGGAAGATCATGCCCGGGTTTTCCAGGAGCGGATTCAACCCCTGGCCATCGGCGGGAACGAAGTTCAGCTTTTCGAAGGGATTGCTCACCGTCGCCATCACCGTAAAGAAGAAAGCCTGGGTGATCATCAGTACCATAATAATGTACGGCATCAGCTCCCGGTGGCGGTCCTTGTTCTGCACCACCACGATCGCGCTGCTGATACCCAGGACCAGCGCCCAGAAGAGCAGAGACCCCTGTTGCCCCCCGTAGAAGGCGACCAGTTTGTACAACAAACTCATATCACGGCTGCTGTATGAGGCCACGTACATCACCTGGAAATCGCTTACCACGAAGAGGTACGCCAGAATGAATGAGGCCAGGGACACGAGAAAAGTCACGGCATAGACCGCGTTCCGGGCGCTCGCCACCAGCTCCGGATACCCCCGCTTCTTCCCCATCACCGCCGCCACCGCTCCATAGATGCAGGCGCCCAGGGCCATGAGAAGCGTAAAATAGCCGAATTCAGCCATTAATTGCCTTTCCGTTCTTCGAATTGCTCAAAAAATAGCCTGTCATCCTGAGCCGGAGCCCTGAGCGAAGCGAAGGCGCAGACAAAGGGTCTTGGTGCCACCGGGGCCGAAAGATTCTTCGACAGCGACTCCGTGCCGCTCGTCTTCGCTTTCAATGACATTGTCACCCTGAGCGAAGTCGAAGGGTCTTTCGGTCTCGTATTCTCCCCGAAAGATTCTTCGCGTGCGCTTTCAATGACATCGATGTCATTCCACTGTCCGGCAGCGTTAAGCTGCCTACTGAGCTCAAAATGACATTCTTATCCTTGATGGTCCTTGGCCGGCCGGGCATGCGGGACTGGCATGATTATCGAGACTATGCTTCAGGGGATGTTGGACACGGGGGTAGGCATCTCGGTTGAAATTGACCACGCCGGCCTATGAAAGCTCTGGTTCGTATTTCGAAGCACACTTCGGGGTAATAGCTGTGGCCGCAAAAGTTCCATCCCGGTTGAACTTCCCTTCCGCCACCAGTTGGACCCCGGGCACGAAGGTGTCAGGGACAACCCCGACATAGACCACGCGGAGGGTTATGCTGGGATTTTCTTCGTCCTCGAGGACGAACCGGGTCTCGCGCGTCTGCGCCGTCCACTGTATTGAGCCGTCCTTCACCAAACCCTCCACCCTGATGCTCTGCTCGTAGGCAGCTTCGCCCATGGAGTATAGCTCGCTCACCGTATAGAAGTAGCTGCCGCTCCTTACCGCGTTAAAGAAGAGCAGACCGATAGCTATGATGACAATGGGCACACCGATATAGAATCTTTTTTTCTTCATATGACTGGCTCCCTTGCAAGGCTATTCCGGGAAATCAATTGCCAATAGGTACAAATCCCACATCCGCTTTGCTCCTCCCCCTCGTCGCTCGGCGGCTTGTAGCTGTAATGTTCCATGGACTGAAAAACCAATCTAAAGTATATAATGACTTCCTAGAAAAAGCAAAAACAGGATTTTCAGACCGGGGAGGCTTTGCCGAAGCGTCAGAGGCCATATTGACAAAACACATACTCGGTGGTAGTATCTAGTACACCAAACATGGTACGCCACATTCTACAAAAATGCAATACCTTATTTGACGACATTCATTGATAATTTAACGACATTCATTGATAATTGTAACAGCACTAACTAAAATGTCAAAAGTGAGAAAGCAGTGAAAAACAAGCATCTGTTAATAATGTTGGTAGGTTGCCTGCTCCCGCTGGCCGCCCTGGTCGCCGTGTGGGTCTTCAAAATCCCTCTGGGGACGGTGGCCATCTTCGGCTTGTTGCTTCTCTGTCCCCTGAGCCACCTGTTCTTGATGAAGGGGATGAACCACAAGACCCAGACCGCCGAAGCGCCCGCGAGGACGGACTCCAACAAGCCCTCCTGTCATTGAGGGCCGACCGGTACCACCCCGATCCATCGGGGGAGTGGTGAACTGGCGTGGCACAGGCGGGTGGCACAGGCGTCCCGCCTGTGAGCGCCGGACCAGACCCGTGTTGATTCATGAAAGCCAGGTTGTTCCATGATAGACGAACCTAAGCGCACAAACCAGGACTTAAACAAAATAACCCTCAGCGTTTCCGGCATGACCTGCGCCTCCTGCGTCGCCCACGTGGAAGAGGCCATCCAGTCGTTGCCCGGTGTCAAGCGGGTGGTGGTAAACCTGGCCACCGGGAAGGTAGCGGTGGAGTTCGATCCCCGGCAGACTACCATCGCCGCGATGCGCGAATCAGTCTCCGAAATCGGCTACGACGTGGTCTTGAATATAGCCAACTTGCACATCACCGGGATGACCTGCGCTAGCTGCGTGGCTAACATCCAGAAAGCGGTCAGCGAACTGCCCGGCGTGGCGAGCGTGACCGTAAACCTGTCTCTCGAGTCGGGGCGAGTCGAATACACCCCGGAAGTCACCTCCATCGCCCAGATAAGAAAGACCATAGAAGAACTGGGCTACGGCGCTACAGAAAGGGCGGAGGGCCAGGAACTCCTCGACCGGGAACGGGAAGCCAGGCAAAAGGAGATACGCCGGCAGCTCATCAACATGCTTATCACCTGGCCCGTCGGAATGATCATCATGGTGGGCACCTTCCAGCCCTATTGGATTCTGCCGGAGATCATCCCGGCCTGGATGAACAACAAGGTATTCCTTTTCTTCTTGACCACCCCCATCGTCTTCGGCCCCGGGCGCCAGTTCTTTGTCTATAGCTGGAACGGCCTCAAGCGCGGCATTACCGACATGAACCTGCTCTATGCCACCGGAATCGGGGCCGCCTATCTCATAGCCGTGATCAACACCTTCTGGCCTGAGGCCGGCTTCGGGGGCAAAGAGGCTACCTTCTACGAGGCAGCGGCGCTCCTCACCGCGTTTATCATCCTCGGACGCTACCTTGAAGCAGTCACCAGGGGCCGGGCCTCGGAGGCTATCCGCCGCCTGATGAAACTCCAGCCGAAGCGGGCCAGAGTGGTCCGCAACGGAGCCGAAATCGACGTACCCGCCGAAGAAGTCGTCGTGGACGATTTGATATTGGTGCGACCCGGGGAGGCCATACCTGTTGACGGTCTGGTGCTGGAAGGCTATTCGGCGGTAGACCAGTCCATGATCACCGGGGAGAGCATCCCGGTCGAAAAAAGAGCCGGCGACGAGGTCATCGGTGGCACCATGAACAAGACAGGCGCCTTCAAATTCAAGGCCACCAGGGTCGGCCGGGATACTGCCCTGGCCCAGATCATCAAGCTGGTAGAAGAGGCCCAGACCACCAAGGCGCCCATCCAGAAGATCGCCGACCGCGTGGCTGGTCATTTCATTCTCGGCGTCCATCTTCTGTCCCTCCTGGTCTTCTTCTTCTGGTTCTTCATCGGCTTCAACCTCTGGTTCGTCCCCGAGAGCCGGCTGATCCTGACTCCCTACCTCCTTTCGGGACTGGGCGTCTTCGGCTTCTCCCTCCTCATATCCGTAACCGTGCTTGTCATCTCCTGTCCGTGCGCCGTGGGGCTGGCCACCCCCAGCGCCATAATGGCCGGCAGCGGCAAAGGGGCCGAATACGGCATCCTCTTCAAGGGCGCCGACGCCATGGAAACCACCGCCAGGGTCCAGGTGGTCATCTTCGATAAGACGGGCACCCTCACCAGGGGTGAGCCTTCCGTAACCGATGTCCTCAGCCTAGAAACCGGCCAGGAGGACAGGGTGCTTCAACTTGCCGCCATCGCCGAAAAAAGCTCCGAGCACCCCCTGGGGGAGGCCATCGTGCGCGGCGCGGCAGCCAGGGACCTCGAGGTGAAGGAACCACAGACCTTCGCCGCCATTCCCGGCCACGGTGTGGAAAGCCAGTTCGATGGCCGGAGTATTCTTCTCGGCAACCGGAAACTCATGGCTGACAGAAAGATAGAGCTGGCCGGGCTGGTAACCCAGGCGGAAAGGCTTGAGCATGAAGGGAAAACAGTCATGTTCGTGGCCCTGGACGGCCGGGCCGGAGGCATCGTAGCCGTCGCCGACACCCTCAAAGAGACTTCAGCCCGTGCCGTGGCAGAGCTTCACAAGATGGGTCTGCAGGTAGCCATGATCACCGGGGACAATAAGCGGACCGCTGAGGCCATTGCCCGCCAGGTGGGCATTGATCGGGTCCTGGCCGAGGTGTTGCCGGAAGATAAGGCCAACGAAGTGAAGAAACTCCAGGCCGAAGGTTTCAAGGTGGCCATGGTCGGCGACGGCATCAACGATGCCCCGGCCCTCGCCCAGGCAGACGCCGGCATCGCGCTCGGGTCCGGCACGGATGTGGCCAAGGAGACCGGCCATGTCATTCTCATAAAAGATGACCTGCTGGACGTAGTGGCCGCCATACAGATCGGGCGTCAGACCCTGCGGCTGATCAAGCAGAACCTGGGCTGGGCCTTTGGCTATAACACGGTCACTATACCCATCGGGGCCGGACTTCTCTACCCCGCCACGGCCCAGATAGTCAGCCCGGAACTGGCCGCCCTTTTGATGGCCACCAGTTCGCTGTCGGTCACCCTGAATACCCTCCGCATGCGCGGCTACGTCCCTCCGGTGCGCCGGTCTCCCACGCCGGCCCCGGTGAAACCCGGCCCCACAGTCATGCAAAAGGAACCAAGCCGGGTTTAAGACCAAAGACCAAAAATCAAGATGATAGACCAAAGCGCCGTAGGGTGGGTTAAGCACAGAGGGGAAGCACCGGAGTGGGGTGGCTGTGCGAACCCACCAGTTGAAAGCATAGAAGGACCTTCATGAATACAAAAAACGTCGCCCTGCTGAGCGCCATCCTTTACACCGGGATCTCCCTCCTGGTCGCAGGTCTATTCTTTGCAGTGACCCTGGCCGGAAGCTATAGCTGGGTGGCCCGCATCGGGGGCGCCGCCTGGGTGTTTCTGCTGAGCATGATCGTTCTCATGCCTGTGATCATCCCGCTGGTCAAAAAGCGGATGCGCGCATAAGGCCCACCGGTACCACAGGCCTCCGTGCCTGTGAGAGCCGCGATTTTAGTCCTTCGTGCGTCTTCCCGGTCAGGCATGGAGGATCTATTCGAAATCATTCGGTCATTTTCGATGATTAGTTCTCAAAAGATTCAAAGGAGGTACATCCAAACCATGGGTATATTCAGTAGTCTCTTCAGCAAGGGCGGCAAAATGGCCAAAGACCCCGTCTGCGGCATGGATGTCGATCCGTCGAAGACGACGCTAGTGGCAACGCATGAAGGAAAGAGCTACTACTTCTGCGCTCCTTCATGCCTGAAATCCTTCAAGGACAACCCCGCGCGCTATCTGGCAAGCGCGGCCGCTCCGTCCACGATGGAGGACTCTCATCATGGTCACGGCGCCGCCGGCGGCGGCAAAAAGCACGGCTGCTGCTAGTGAGAAGCATTAATAGCAGTGAGACGTAAACAGTGGGCTTTCACCACAGAGATACGGAGAACACAGAGAGAATGAGATGACACAATTGGGCCCCGGTTTGTTGGTTAGACAGATGTCTCCGTGCTCTCTGTGTCTCCGTGGTGAACATACGCCTTATCAGTTAATGCGGTATTTAGTACCACCGCTTCTCCCGATTTGACAAAACGTATCGAAAACACGACAATAAATCGTATGTAAACGAAAAACCTTTGAGGTTGGAGACTATGAGCTGGCTGAACCTGTTTACCCGCAGTACCAGGATAGAAAAAGACCCTGTGTGTGGCATGGACGTAGACGCGGCCCGCACGAACCTGTCCAAGGAGTACGAAGGTAAACGCTACCATTTCTGCGCCCCTTCGTGCCTGAAGGCGTTCGAGGCGAACCCGGGGGAATTCCTGTCGGTGAAGGCAGAGGGACACCCCGCGGATGATCGGCGCGGCCACAGGCAAGCCCACACGTGCGACTAGGCCCAGAGGCTCGGACGCTCGACCAAGTCCTTGGTTTTGAAGAGGTATCAATATGTCCGGTATAACCATCAATATTAACCCGACGATCTTCCACGCGGGCCCTTTTTCGCTGCGATGGTACAGCGTGTTCGTCATGCTCGCCATTATTGGCGGACTGTGGCTTGGTCTCAAGGAGGGGAAACGCCGCGGCATCCTGCAGGACCATATCATGAACGCCGCCCTCTGGGGTATTGTAGGCGGCATTGTAGGCGCCCGCCTGTTCCATGTCATCGACAAGCTCGACTTCTACCTTCAGAACCCTCACCTGATTTTATCCATCAACCAGGGCGGTCTGGCCATCTGGGGAGGGGTAGCCGGGGGCATGGTCGCGTGCTTAATCTATGTCAAATCGAAAAAGATCGATGTCGGTACCTTCCTGGATATCGGGACGCCGGCGCTGCTGGTCGGTCAACTCATCGGGCGCTTTGCCTGTATCGTTAATGGCGATGCCTATGGCGGTCTCACCTCTCTGCCCTGGGGCTTCATTTATGTCAACCCCGAGGCCATGATACCACCCCAGTATTTCGGCGTGCCCACCCATCCCTACCCGGTTTACGAGCAACTCTGGAACCTCGCCACTCTGGCCTTCATCTGGCGACTGAGGACCAGGCCCCAGTGGAAGGGTGCGCTGTTCCCCGCCTATATGGGAATCTACTCCACCGGAAGGCTCCTGCTGACCTTCTTCCGGCAGGAAGATATCATCTTCATGGGCTTCCAGCAGGCCCAGTTGCTGGCCCTGGCCGGCATCGCCGCTTCCGCGATTATTCTCCTCTACATGATGTCCCGGCGGCCGAAACGGGCGCAAGCTTCGGTCAACGTGGATATCCGGCGATAGCCTCCTTGAAACGGGCTGCACGCGGCAGAAGGCATGCGGTCACCTTCTTTTCCAAACCCGCCTGTCCTTTGTGCGACGAAGCCAGGGACGTTCTCCAGGAACTGGGACGTGACTTCTCCATGGAAATCGACGAGATAAACATTCTCTCCGACCTCGCCATATATGAGGAATACAAGCATACCATCCCGGTAGTGGTCCTGGACGGCTCTTTCACTATCAGCGCGCCCATCCGCAAAGAGGATATCCTTGAATATCTCACGGGAGTCCGACCTCTGTAGGGGCGGACCCGGGTGTTTGCCCGCGGGCGGGCAGACACATGGGTCTGCCCCTACGGTACTGAGCAAAACATCATAACCATTGGGAGACTCAAAGATTAGAAGACTGAGGAATTCACCTTCCCGCCTGGTTTCCAGGCCGGCAATCACCGGCATCCTGGCCGGGCTGGCCCTCCTTGGCTTCTACTTCCTGTTGCTTTCGGTGGCCAACTCGTGGGAGCACGCCCTGGAGCAGTTCGCCGGAATGTGGTACTGGATCATGGCCCTGGTCACCGGCTTCGGCATCCAGGTAGGGCTGTTCAGTTACGCCCGAAGCTACATCAAGGGCGCCGCCCGGGCGGGGGCGACGGCGGAACTGGCGGGGACCGGGACCGTTTCCACGGGGTCCATGGTGGCCTGCTGCGCCCACCACCTGTCCGACGTTCTGCCTTTGCTCGGTATTTCGGCGGCGCTGGTCTTCCTTGACAAGTACCAGTTCTTCTTCGTCGTACTGGGTCTCGTATCTAACCTCGTAGGCATCACGGTCATGCTTTCGATCATACAGAAACACCACCTTTACCATAAAAAGGGACTCCTCGCCACGGTATTAAAAGGAGACATGAAGAAAATGAGAAACGCCGCTGTCGGTGTCTCGTTAGCGATTCTGCTCGTTACCTTTCTCTCAGCCTGCATGAACCAGGGTTATACGGGAGCCGGAAGCAACGAGCCTGCCACCCCTCCGCCCGCCACCCAGCGAAACGCCGGTCAGCCCCCACCGCCAGCAGCGGCTCCGGGGGCTCAGAGCACAGTTGCGACAGGCAGCCCTGCGTCCCCTCCCCAAATCACCCCCAGAGGAAATAACGAAGCCGGCATCGGCATCGAGGTCCTCCCGCAGAATCTCACCGCAGGCAAACCGCTCACCTTTCGCATATCGATCGACACCCATTCAGGTTCACTGAGTTTCAATATGACCAAAGTGTCGGTTCTCAGGGACAACAACGGCAATGAGTATACGCCTCAGGAATGGCAGGGAGATCCCCCCGGAGGGCATCATGTCGGCGGCGTCCTTATATTTCCCTCTCCCAAGGAGCGACCACAATCACTGACCCTGATTCTCAAGGAAATCGGCGGTGTCAAGGAGAGAACGTTTGCCTGGAACTGAAGAGAACCGTAGGGTGGGTTAAGCGCCCCGATGCGGCATCCGCACGCGAACCCACCGGCAAGATCATGAAACCCAGGCGACAAAGGAATCTGGCGAAAATGGTGGGTTCGCGCAGCCACCCCGGTCAACCCCACACCGTTGCGCTTAACCCACCCTACTCTTACTCGGCATCTGGAGTTTGGAATTTCCTATCGACGGAGGTATCTCAGTTGAAAGCGCAAAAGTTCATAGGGGTAGCATTAGCTGCCATCATACTGCTGGCCGGGGGGCTGCCCGGTTTCGCCCCGGCCATGGCCTCGCCGGCTGAGCAAAGACCGGTAGCGCCAGCCGGCGTCGAACAGGCCCAGCCGGGCGTCTGGGACCTGGTCTTCTACGCCCTGACCAACAGCGTCACCGCTGCGGGCGGGGAAGACATCGTCATCGACCTGAAGCTGGTCAACAGCGGCAAACGGGAAGGCTATATCGATATCACCGCCCCCAGCATGCCCCCGGGCTG
>JACQUA010000056.1 GCA_016210565.1 Chloroflexota bacterium | reverse complement strand
TCCAAAGAAGAAGAGAAGGCTCGGATCAGCCGAGACCTCATCAGCAACACGCTCTACGATGTCTATGACCCGGAGCTTGGCGTGAACATCGTCGATCTGGGCTTGATCTACGATATTCGGGTCGATGAAGAGAACCGGGTCGAGATCGATTTGACCCTGACCACCCCGGGCTGCCCTGCAGGCCCGCAAATCCTCTCCGACATCCAGGATACCCTGGGGATGTATGGGGAAATCAAGGGGGTGAAGGTGAATCTGGTCTGGTCGCCCCCTTGGAGTCCCGCCATGATGAGCGAAGAGGCCCAGGATGAGTTGCTCGTATGAGATCACCCCCCAAATCCTCCTAGACCTCCTTGACATCTCTCCCTCCAAGTCTTAGGAATTAACAACATCATTAACCCTGGCGGTCAAATAAGCCGGACAGAAAATAAACTGGAAAAAGTCACAAGGAGGGAGATATGATGCGTTCACATGGTTCATGGGTTAAGATCGCTGTAGCTTTGCTAAGCGCTGCAGCCACCATTGCCTTCGTCGGAATGGCCTATGCTTGTACCAGCCCACCGCCAACGCCTCCACCTCCACCTCAGACCATCCATCTGGAGGGACAAATATTTTCTGCGCGTATCACGGGATATTCCACGTTCGGAGCCGAGCGGGGCCAGTCGTGCGGATGCGGATTGGCCATTGGAGGAGGTATTGAGGTGATCGGGGTTCAGCTCGTGCTTTCGGGGACAAGTACTCCCGTCCCAGGTTTTGGACCCTTTAATCCAAATCCTGCCACGACCAATGCCCTGAATGCACTCGCCACGCCTCCAGCCGGAACCCAATGGTCCGCGTTCTCCTTCCAGCTTACCGGTCCAGTCCAACCCAATCAGCCGACCGACTTGGTGTTTACTGTCCAGGCACCCTCCGGGGCTGGGATTGCCCAGGTGGCCAAAAGCCTGAGAACTAATCTCATCGGTACGGGCGAGGTCAGCCAGGATGGAAGCGAATTCATCCACCATTTCGCTACCATAAGCACCCAGGTGCCTACGGTCCCCACCCTGGCCGAGGCCAGCCCTGTCCAAAGCGGCTTTTACGAGTGCAAGGTCGAAGGGAGAGAACGGAAGGCAAGCGAGGATACGCTCCTGATGCTGGTGAATCAGTCCTCGACAGAGTTTCTCTGCGCAACGGTCGTACTGATGGACGGCCACCAGAAACCGGTGGCCTGCGGTGGGGTCGCTCTGTCCCCGGAGGATCTGGACGAGATCAACCTCTGTCAGATGTTGCCGCCGCCGACTCCCACGTCGCCTCTCCCACAGGCTGGCGTCGTCGAGGTGGTGACAACTCTGAAGGGTGATCCTGCTTTGGGCCTGACCTGCCCCCCGGACCCGGCCAAGCTCACGCAGGACTCGTTTGAGGGAGGAGTCTACGGTTGGATCAAGGATGTCGTTTTTAGAGGGAAAAAGAGGACCCTGGCGGATCCCTTCACCGCATCGAACATCATCGGCATCGGAAAGACAGAGATGCGCCTGGTGCCCCCGGAGATCAGCGATCCGTCCATCGTTTTTAACAAATGCTGGGAGCTCAGCGTCCCTCCCTCCCTGCTGCCATCAAGGGTCTACGCGGAAGACACGTTTGAGTAGACTTTGGTGGGCGGCCAATAGGTTATGAACGGGCATTCTTATATTGCCGGGTGAACTCCACCTCCCGCCGATAGCCTTCCACCTGCGCCTCGACCTGCCGGGGCCCCGCCCCACCGGGTGGGGTCCCCCCCCAGCCCAGGAGGTAGGCCATCCGCGCCGCGATCCCCGGCGCCTGCTCCAGCCCCTGGCTCTTCTCCTCGTAGATGAGGTGGGTTCGACGGATCATGAAGTCGCTCAAGGTCAAGGCCATCTCGTACTGGATCGCATGCGGGACCTCTGCCCAGAGGTAGGGCAGGCCCGGCACGATCGGCTGCCCCAGGGAGGGATCCCGTCGGATGAACTCCAAGACCTGGGCATAACCGGTCCCATACGTCCCGATCAGATACGATGCCACCTCCTCTCCCTCCAGCCCGTGCTCCCGGGCTGCCCCTTCCACCTCGCGGGCCAGGAGGAGATCCACACCCCCCAGGGTCCCTCCGGCGAGTGTCAGCCGATCGGTCTCACATCCCCGGGAGGGTCTCACCCCAAACTCCCGGGCCAGTTTCTCCTCCACCCGGTCGACCAGCTGGCGGGCCATGATCCGGTAAGTGG